>CABQJX010000105.1 GCA_902464595.1 uncultured Lachnoclostridium sp.
ATATAATCTGGCCATCTGTGGTATCAGATGTATTCTTTTTTAGTGCCTTGGTATTGCGCCCAACAGTATAAAAATTCATACGCAATTCCCATCTATGCATTTTCTCCACTGTGTTCAATACCAACTTAAATAACAAGCTAATACCACAAAATGTATATGATGTAAAAAATGGTACGTTTAAAAATTTTGACGAGATTACTTCTACCCAAATTGCAGCTGTGTATATACTTAATGATGGTTCTGACAAAACACCGTCTGGTAGGGATGGTATTTTAGTCGCATTTTTTGTTTCACAAAGAGAATGGGGAATGCAAATTTTTGCCGATCATTATCCCAATTTCTATATGCGCATTTGTTGGGGAGGCTGGAAAGAATGGAAAAAAATTACAGCAAATTAGCAAATTATGTATCAAAATATAAGTACCTTTCTTGTCCGTCTTCAAAGTGTACAGCGAGTGTATGATGATTATCAATCCAAGCGTATTTCATATAAGATATTGCGTCACTAGGAGAACCGGCTGTCCCTATTTTCTTGGTATTGAGCACATCAATCAATCCCTTAAGTTCCTTACCCATAGGCCCTGACAATACAGTACTTTCATCTGTTGCCAACAGGTGATTGACAATCTTGCTTTTCATAATGTAATCTGCCAGCTTCTCTGTCAAAACAGTATTCAGCTTTTCGTTGCTGACCAGTTCATTCATGATTTTTTCAGCCACTGCATCAAATAACTCCTGGCTCATTACGGTACTGCCGCTGTCACCCATAATTCCATGTGTATCTGTCACAGGCAGATTACTGGCCTTAAAAGTTTCCTTGGTAATAATACTTCCCGAAGTGACTGCAGCAGTCACTTTCTCTACAGTCCCGACCAACACATACAGGGTAAATTCTGCATATTTGGTCCTGTTGGCTGATCCATTGGCATATATGTAAGTAGGATCGGTAGAGATGTCCATATATGCATACAGGATTTCTCCCTCATCCGGATCTGTCGCATACAAACCTACCTCTGTAAGCAGGAACCCTTCTTCTACCTGGTCACTGCTGACCTGCATGGTAACATATGCCTTATCTTCCTGGATACCATAATCTGCAATCTCGGCATCCATTTTATAGGATGATAATGAAATCATTGAATCTGGGGAATAACCCTCTGGCGGCTTCCCTGTCCCTACAGCCGCACGGCTGAAAGAAAGCGTTCCTTTTGCTGCAACAAGTTTCGTAATAAGGTTTAATCCCTTACGGGTTATAAATGTTCCTGTCGCCTGAATTGTATTTTCATTGGCCATGCCTATACCTCCGGATAAATAATCATCTTACTGTATGTACAAATCCCTCCCTGCACAGTTACACCTGCAGTTCCTTTCTGTGTCCCGTTTACTTCCTGGGGATATGCTGTATATCTGATCCGATCACCGCTTCCAGCACCAGCATATAGGTGCCTCAATCCCAAATACCTCTGAAGAAATTCATGGATGACTTTCAGATGTGCCGGAATATACATCAGTATCCTCTTTTCCTGTTCCAGATCTGGTTTTTGTGCATCAAAATAGTATCGGATTGTGATTGTGAGATGTTCTGCATCTTCCAGGATCTCGCAATCCCATCCTGTGATCTGTTTGATTTTGGCTTTTAAATTAGGAATATTCATAACCACTTCACTTAATAGTTCCATCCTTCCCCGCAGCCACTCCGCCAAATCAAAAATCACATCCAAATATTTCTGCTCTGCCTGAAGAAGGTCTTGCATCTGTGGAATCCGGGTCTTGATCTTGGGTAACATCGTTTCACTGGTTAACATTTAGAGTCAGTCCTTTCAACTTAAAAAATTGGCTGTAGGTTGCTGTAAGTGAATCTTTCTGGCCATTGACCGTATAATCCACGATTTCTTTCACGCCCTGGATTCCACCTATGATCAGGCCGATCCGGTGGTAATTAAGCACCGTTCCTTCCTGGTTGGAAAAGGCCACCTCTGACAGATACTCTGATATCGCTTTCTGTGCCTGGGTCTGTATCCCGCCGATTTCTATTCCGTCCTGCAGCTCCACAACACCCTGGACGGTAACCTCCACCGCTTCTGCTGCACGAATGACGGGCTTAGCACCAACCGGGCGCTGGGTTTTAATGTATTCTTCAACCAGATGGATCGTATCCTCAGACGGAGCTTCGGCTTCCGGTGTAATAAGCACTACATACACAACTCCAGACCCGTCCCGAACCCCGTAGGCCCTGGCATTTCCCACTACTTTTTTCCCACTGGAATCTTCCACCTGTTTTGCCCAGAATACATAGTGGTTTTCATTTCCGGATGTCACAACCCGTTCAATCTGTTTATCAATTTCATCCCATAATGGCCGGATCAGCATCCCATTATACATAGCCAGTACTTCCGATACCGCCTGGAGATTGTCCATCGTAAAGCTTCCCTCGATCCTGCTGGCCTCATTCTCTAAATTCTGCTTCATTTCTTCCAGAATCTCTGCAGCTGTCCATTCCATCACACCACCGCCTTTTCATATAGCATTTGATCCGTCCCGTATATGGTCCGGCATTGGAAGGATACACGTACCCCGGACGGAATAGTTTTAAATTCAAAGTCTGACAGCTCCTGAATATACGGATTGCACATCAGGGCCTCCGTGATATACCGTTCCAGCTCCATCCGGGTCACATCATCACTCAGGGGCTGTCCGATCAGTTTTTCTTCAATTTCGCTCCCAAATGCCCGGTCATAAGCCATGTAACGGTACCGGGCTGTCCCCAATGCAAAATAGATCCAGATCCGGAGCGCTTCATTCCCTTCCACCAGATATGTGTTTCCATCTTTAAGCTTCAGGCACTGGTTTTCAAAGTCATACGCATATTCCCGAAACATGGGAAGATCCTTATTCGCCTCTGATGCCACATCCGGATTTATAAACGGAAAAACTCCCATAGTATTACACCACCTTGCATATTACATAAAACGATGTTCCAATCTGCGCCGCCAGAACCGAATCCCCTGCCTGTGCGCTGCAGTCTGGATTCTGGTGGATATTGTGCGAAAATATCTGTCCCCCAATCCGGATGGCATTTGGGGATACATATTCTGCGCACAATAGTCCCCCCGTTTCTGCGGCCTGCTGGTTTCTCAGTTTTTTTGCAAGCTTTCCTGTATACTCTCCCATCTCATTTCTCCTCATCTTTTTTCGGCTTTTCTATTTCAATCTCATCCATCAAGTTCTGAAATGATAATGTCAGGGACATGGCAGATTCTCCATTCGCATAGGTATGGCTGTCGCTTTCGATATAAAAGCGTCCGAGCAGTCCTGTTTCATGCTCCTGCACCAATACCGCATAGCCGGAAACCGCCCGGATATCATCCGGAAGCCCGGTCACAGATGCCGTAGGCTCACTGCCCTTCAGCATATTTTTAGCCTCCGCCTCCGCATCCTTATCCTCCTCTTTCTGAAGGATTTCCTGGATCGTCCCATAAGCGGCCTGGCTTTCCAGGTCTTCCACTGTGCCAATCACAGCACCCTTTTTATCGGTGATTAAAACCTTATTAACCAGGTTTTTAAGGGTTGTTTTATAAGACGCTCCAGATAGATTGGCATCCCCTGTAAGGATCACGCCGCTGTCCTGTCCTTTTTCGATCACGGACACCTGGCTGACCCGTTCCATCACAAGCTGATATACCTTTCCATTCTGCCGTGCAGCCGCTGTATAGGAGGACTGTATGATCTGATAACCCGTCTTTTTCACACAGGGGTTAGTGATTGTAATCCCTGTTGCCGCCATTGTACCGGCTGATATTCCCAGGGCTGCACACACATCTCTGGCTATGTCCTCCGGGGTTCCATAATAATCTTTGGTTATTTTCGATTTGTTAATATAAAAAAGCAGGTCATAAGCCAGATAACGGATCTGGTTGCTTCCTGCTGTTTTATCTATATCAAAAATAATCCCGCCAAAGATGCAGGTTCCTGATGGATCCTGAAGCAGAACCTGATCCCCTTCATTGACTGCTGCAGCAGGAAAATTTTTATCCAGTACATTCTGGGCAACCGTAAATTCCAGCTTCCGGGAAATCTGTCCGGAATCGCCTCCCCAGGTAATGGATTCTACCAGTTCGCTCAAATCCCTGTCTTTAACCAATAGTTTCATTCCTTCCACCTCCTATGGGATCGTCAATACCGTTCCCGGATAGATCCACCAGCCGTTATTGCTGCTGCTTTTTCCATGTTTTTTCGCTGCTTCTTCAATCACAGCGCTGTTTGCCGCATAGATCTGGGTATTCTGGCTTCCATTCCCGTAATACTTTTTCGCGATCCCCCATAGTGTATCCCCGCCCCCTACTGTATGGGTCTTAGCGGGGACGGCTTCATCCGGCCGCTGTTTTAAGCCATTATCTTGTACTTGAAGGGGGACTGCTACGGTCGGGACCGTCAATGTCCGGTATTCTGACAGCTCCAGTGTATAGTAGACATCATCGCTGCCTTCTTTTACCTTAAACGTACATTTATCAATCAGCATGGCCAGATTGATACCCATGTCTGTGATGATCAGCCGTTTGACTTCCTTATTTTCTTTCCAGTTTTCAATCTTAGCCCGGTATTTTCCGGGTGTCCGGTCTGCATAATGGTAAAATGGTGATTTACGGCCCGGAAAAAAAGAAGAAAGGGTTACTGTGGTGATATCCCTGTTTCCTTTCAGATTGATGCCTCCCATATTCAAAAGGGTCATGCGCTTATTAAGCTGAGGCATAACCACATCCAGCTCTGCCGGATTGATCGGCAGCACCATATCTCCCAGTTTTATCTTCCTGCTTTTTCCCATGGCCGTTCCTCCCATTATGCTGTATTATCAAGTTCCTCAATAATTTTTTTCGCTGTACGCTCTGCAATTTCATCAATGTCACCGTCACTGCGGACCGTCACATGATCTGCAATCTTCTGGATCGTCAGCGATATCTGCGTTCCATTCCTGTCTGTTCCCCGCCCTGATCCGGCTAATCCCCGGCTCATTACAGGCTGCTGGTACAGCTGGATGATGTTGCTGTCTTTTCTGGCAGCCCACGCTACACTCTCCTTTGACGGCAGGATTCTGGTCCCGCGCGGAAGGTCGATCAGCTCTGGTCCCTGTTCGCCAACCCATGTCGGGCCGCCACGCCAGTGGTTATCTCCCCGTGCATTCTTTCCTGGGCTTCCTCCCTTGCTTCCGCCTCCACCGTTTCCTTCGCCTCCGCCACCGTCTCCGGTTACGAGGTCTTTCACCTTATTCCAGGCTCCGGCAAGCAGGTCTGCACCTTTTCCGATCGTATCAAAGATTGGTTCCAGGACATCCCAGACACCGCTGATCACACGCTGGATTCCGGGCCATACCCGCTGCACCACGCTAAAGACCATCTCAAACGTAGTGACTAAAAGATCCATGATCGGGCTGATGATCCCCCAGGCAGTCGAAAGTACCTCCGCGATGGCCGGTCCTGCCGTTGCAATAACCGAATGGATGAAATCGGACCGCTCTGCAAGGAATGACACCACTCCTCCGATCTTTTCCGCAATCCCGGACATGATGGTTGTAATAACTGGTGCCACTGCCGAAATAGCTGACCCAATCCCACCAGCTACTGCCCCGATGATACCTGCTGCCTGCTGGATGGTTGGAACAAGGGTCATGATAACCGGGCCGATGCCGGACATGGCAGTTGTTACCGCCGGAGCAATCTGGCTAAACCCTGATGAAATACTACTCACAAAGCTGGATGCCACAGGAAGGGCTGTTGATGCCAGGCTGCTGATGACCGGGCCTACCTGGTTGAACGCTGATCTGGCTGCACCGATCCCCTTGCTCAGATTCTGCCAAACGATGCGGACAGCTTCTGGATCACCGGCTGGGCCTTGTCGATCATGGAAATGGTATCTGATAAAACAGGCTTTAACTGTTCAACAATACCAAGGCCAAAATCGGCAGCATTGCTTTTCAGTTTTCCTGTAATGGTGGATACCAGGCCTGCTCCGGATCCCGCAAGCTTTCCTGCAGCACCTCCGAAAAAGCTCTCAAGATCTCCCGATA
The DNA here is from genome assembly GCA_902464595.1 of uncultured Lachnoclostridium sp. Classification (GTDB taxonomy): domain Bacteria; phylum Bacillota; class Clostridia; order Lachnospirales; family Lachnospiraceae; genus Enterocloster. Next base: position 6,062 of record CABQJX010000105.1, read on the forward strand.
CGCCGGAAAAGCCCTTTTTCTTAAATTCATCTGCCGAAACTTTAAAGCCGAATTCCTTTAAGCGCTCTGTCTCTCCGACTTTCAGATCTCCCAGAGCTTCCATGGCGTCCATCAGCGTCTTGATTCCGCCGCTGGCAGCAGCCATATCCTCCGCCAGCTTTACCATATCCATAGCCGAGGATGTGTCGCCTCCAGCCAATGATACGGCTCTGGATCCGGCCTGGATTACTTCTCCGGTTTCAAATGGTGTTGCATTGGCATTGCTCCGCAGCTGTTCAATATAGGACTGGGACTGGGCTTTGACATCATCCTGTGACAGCGCTTTATTGGTTGCCCCAATAAAATGCTCAATGGAGATCTGCTGCTGTTCCAGCTGCATACCGGCACTGACCGATCCTCCCAGTGCCATCGTCCCTGCAGCAGCTGCGACCCCGACCGGTATCATAGCCTTCTTGGCAATTCTCCCCAGCTTTCCGGCAATCCCTTTGATCGCACCGCTGGCCTTATCCACCACCTTGATTACAGGCGATGCTACTTTCCGCCCCAGGCTTGTCAATGCCCTGGCAGTTCCTTTTACCGTTTTGGACGCCAGGTCTTTCGTTTTTAATACTGCAGTGACTGCTTTGTTCTTTTTTACAACAGACAGTGCGCTTCCGACCCCTTTTATGACCTTAGTGGCCGTATCCTTTGCTTTCAGGGTCATTGTGACCGGTTTTGTCTTTTTGGCTGCGTCAGTCACGCTTTTCAATTTGCGTTTTGCGTCTGACACATCCGCTTTTATCTTTCGGGGCTTATCCCAGACACTTTTAAGGACGCTGGCAGTCTGCTTGGTATCTGAACGTAGCTTGCTCTGCTCACTGCGGATATTTTTTAATGTAGCGCTGGCGTTATCCCGGATACTGATACTTCCAGTAACTCCAGCCATCTCCTACCTCCTCTGTAACAACAGCTTCAACAGTTCAGCCTGCTCATCCAGGGCTTTACGCATTGAAGCCACGAAAAAAAGCCTCTTTTCAAGGCTTTGTGACAAAAGATACTCAGGAGTAAATCCTTTCTGGATGTAATAGCTCAAAAACTCTGCCTCCCCATCCAGCTTGATCAGTTTTTTAAATTTTCAGTAATGACTTCAATTTTTCCCATTCCGGTCACACCGGATAATTCCATGATCTTTTCTGCCAGCTGGCGGATCTCATAAATCTCAAAAATATCCACCACATCCACATACTCTGTGAGTTTTCCGGCCTCTTTCATTTTGCTGGCAATCTCCCGCAGATCCGGCTCCACTGTTGCGATGTAGACCGAATATTTATCTGCTGCATAAGGATCGTCAGAGGTGTCAATATCTGTCACTTCAGCGATCTCGCTGTTCCTCAGACCACGGATCCGGATGGCTTCTCCTATGCTTGGCACTTTTACAAGGCAGGTCCTCAGTGTCTTTTTCTCTTCCAGACGTTTTTCCGCTTTTGCTAAAAACTGATTAAAAATATCCTGTTTTTCTTTTTCCATTATGGTATCCTCCGATTTTATTTAATTTCATCCAGGCTCTTAAGATCGCTTGGCGTAAATCCAAACTCCCACTCTTCCTGAATGGGGGTTCCCGTTTCCCAATTGATCACCGGTATGGTATTCCACCAGACATTATCTGTGCTCCAGCGTTCTATCTGTCCGTTCACTGCATCCGGGTCTTTGAGTTTTGAAATGATCTGGCAGCGCAGATCTTCCCCCGCACACAGCCGTTCCAACACCGCCCTGGCACGGGTATACACCTTTTTGATTGACAGGGTGCCGCTTCCTTTCATTCCGGTCAGCTTACTGTCCACATCGATTCCGATCTGGACATCCTCCCGGTTTGTTTCTACTTTCTGCTCAATCTTCTGCAGAACAAACACCTTTTCACCGTCCACCCATACCTCTCCCCAGGTTCCGGCCAGTGTCTTATTTCCTCTTAATCCTGCCATAACTGTCTCCTTACATATTCACGGTCATCTGCAGATCTTCCATGGCATCCACAAACTTCACGTTTGATACAATAAAGACCTGTGAGCCTGTGTTGGCTGTCAGGATCTCCGTTTCTGTCATCTGTGATATGTCCTGCCCTTTTTCCTGCAGGTACTTTTTCTGGGCTTCTGCATCCACCGCTGCTGTATTTCCATATCCAGCATCCAGCACATCTCCCGCCAGCTCTGCCTGATATGCCTGGACAGCTGCAACAAACATCTGCTTATGGTCATAGTCATTGACATATTTCCCAACATAGCTGTCAGTAAACGTGTTGCGGATATCATCCTGGTACAGGTCCATCCCTTCCACGATCTTGATTTTCTGCATATCCCCTGTTTTCTCTCCGGAAAGGGTAGTCAGGCTGTTAACACCGCGTCCGATCTTATACTTTTCGCCATCATACACGATGATCAGTTCCCCAGCCTTGATCCGGGCATCCGGATCGGATGGGCAGTCCGCTCCCAGAATATCGCTTAACACATAGTAAGTACTGGATCTGGACAGCGGGAGCCCTGCCAAAACCCCGGCGATCCGTGCACAATACTCCTTTGCACTATGGGTTTTCCCGGTAATAGAGGACTGGATATTGTCTGTCGTCACATTGATGATCCCCTCATGGTCGCTGGCACTGGACGACAGCACTGCCTTAAAAGTCTTATGCGATTCATTCCGCATTTCTTTGATCCAGGCAGTCAGCGTTGTTTTGTCATCCTCCTCAATCTCCGGGTAGCACAGATAGTTCCATCGCAGGTACATCAGCTCCTTCAGGGCGGACGACAGGTTGGCAGAAGCCGTTTTCTCCCTCAGGGCAATCACACGCACCGGGCCTCCTGCAAAGATCAGCTTCAGAAAACCATAATTGGCTTCTGTCCAGTGCTCAAAATCAATGTCAATCACGCTTTCATAGGTGGACATCCTCTGTCCGCCCTCTGTATCATCTTTTAAGATACAGGCCACGATCCCCCTCTCGCTTCGTTCGATCGCGGAAGATGCAAGGCCTTTAAAAATAATGGTAATGTTCGGTAATCCTAATGCCATATGTCTATCCCCTTTCCATCTCTGTCTGAAGTTCTTCTATCACCGGGACTTCTTCCGGTTCATCTGATACCAGGAATGTCAGTGGGAACGTCAAATGCAGCAGTCTGCCGCTTATATTGGACTGGAGGCGTGTAACCGTAATCCGGCGCTGTTTACTCATGTGAGATAAAGAAGTAAAAGAAGTGTAAAAAATTTTGCCGTTCCTA
>CABQJX010000106.1 GCA_902464595.1 uncultured Lachnoclostridium sp.
CTTACTGGAGAGGCAGCGAGAAGAACAAGATGCTTACCAGAATCTACGGAACTGCTTTTGCCAACAAGGCGGATCTGGAAAGCTATCTTACTATGATGGAGGAAGCAAAGAAGCGCGACCACAGAAAGCTGGGAAAAGAGCTTGGATTGTTTATGTTTGCTGATGAAGGCCCTGGCTTCCCATTCTTCCTTCCAAAGGGAATGACTTTAAAGAATACGCTGATCGATTACTGGAGAGAGATCCATACAAGAGAGAATTATCAGGAAGTCTCCACTCCTATTATTCTGAGCCGCAAGCTGTGGGAGACCTCCGGTCACTGGGATCACTACAAGGCAAATATGTATACCACGGAGATCGACGAGGAGGATTATGCGATTAAGCCAATGAACTGTCCCGGCGGTATGCTGGTGTACAAATCACAGCCCCGTTCCTACCGTGATCTTCCTCTTCGGATCGGCGAGCTGGGACTGGTACACCGCCATGAGAAGAGCGGACAGCTGCACGGCCTGATGAGGGTGCGCTGCTTTACTCAGGATGACGCTCATATTTTTATGACTCAGGAGCAGATTACAGAGGAGATCAAAAATGTTACCAGGCTGATTAACGAGGTTTACACTCTGTTCGGGTTTGAGTATTTTGTGGAGCTGTCCACCAGACCAGAGGATTCTATGGGATCCGATGAAGATTGGGAGATGGCTACCAATGGCCTGAGAAGCGCTCTGGAGGAAATGGGACTGGATTACATTGTAAACGAGGGAGACGGGGCATTCTATGGTCCTAAGATTGATTTCCATTTAAGAGACTCCATTGGAAGAACCTGGCAGTGCGGTACGATCCAGCTTGACTTCCAGCTTCCTCAGAGATTTGAGGCAGAGTATGTGGCAGAGGACGGTTCAAAGAAGCGTCCGATCATGATCCACCGCGTATGCTTTGGTTCCATTGAGCGGTTTATCGGCATCCTCATCGAGCATTTTGCAGGAAAATTCCCGGTATGGCTGGCTCCGGTACAGGTTAAGGTAATCCCTGTATCTGAGAAGTCCATGGATTATGCTTCCGGTGTCTATGAGAAGCTGCGTGCAGCCGGTATCCGCACAGAGTTAGACCATAAGGACGAGAAGGTAGGCTATAAGATCCGCCAGGCTCAGTTAGAGAAGGTTCCTTACATGCTGATCTTAGGTGAGAAGGAGGCCGCTGAGGGCTCCATCACGGTGAGAAGCAGGGACAAGGGAGATCTGGGAACAGCACAGCTCGACTCCTTTATGGATGACATCAAGAAGATGATCCAGACAAAGGAAAGATAGGGCAGACGTCCGACGCTTCTTGCCCCTTTGAATAGGACAAAAGGATGCATAGCTGAACCATTGTAAATTAAAAAAAGAAATAAGAAACAATAAAAAAGAATGAGGGATGATCCGGCCGCAGCCGTTTTCAGAAAAATTGCCGGCGGCTGGATCCTTCCTTTTTTATTGTCAAATAAAATGCCATTCGTTATACTATAGGTAAAGATGAAAATTTGATATGACATTGACATGATATGGAGCTGAGGATATGAAGATAGCGGTTATGGGGTACAGTGGTGCGGGGAAATCTACATTAGCCCGCAAGCTGGGAAACATTTATGACTGTCCGGTACTGCACCTGGACCGGATCCAGTTTGAGCCGGGATGGAAGCTGAGAGACAGAGAAAAAGCCCAGGCGATGGTATGGGAATTTTTGGAAGAAAATGAGAAAACAGGATGGATCATTGACGGAAATTATTCCTGCTTCTGCCAGGATCGCCGTTTAAGAGAAGCGGATCTGATCATATTCCTGCATTATACCAGGAGGATCTGTCTGTGGCAGGCATGGAAACGCTATTGGAATTACAGAGGAAAGTCCAGGGAAAGTATGGCCGATGGATGCAACGAAAAAATGGACTGGGAGTTTGTGAGATGGATCCTGCGGGATGGGCGGGACGAGGCTCACAGCTATAAGCGGATCCAGGAGAAATACCCTCATAAAACACTGGTAGTCCGCAACCGAAAGCAGTTAAAGGACTGCATGACCAGGTTAGTTGTGCGGAGCAGAGAGAGGGCGGTGCGATGAGATGAGAGAAGAAGAACTGCTGATCAACCGTCTGAAAACATATAAAGATTCCAATGTTTATCCCTTTCATATGCCGGGGCACAAACGCATGGCAGCAGGGGAGAGCCCCCTTGGTGGATTTGTGAATCCATTTTTGATTGATATTACAGAGATTGATGGTTTTGATAATCTCCACCACCCGGAAGGGATACTGAAAGAGTCTATGGAGTGGGCAGCTAGGGAATACGGAGCAGATCAGACGTATTATCTGGTAAACGGAAGCACCAGCGGCATTCTGGCAGCTGTATGCGGCTGTGTCAGGAAGGGCGGAAAAATTTTGGTGAGCCGCAACTGTCACAAAGCAGCCTATCATGCCATTTATCTGAGCCAGCTTCAGGTTTCTTATCTATATCCTCAGAAGGTAGACGGCTTTGGGATCCAGGGAGGGATCCTGGCAGAGGATGTGAAGGCAGCTCTGGAGGAGGACCCGGATATTCAGGCAGTCCTGGTCGTGTCCCCCACCTATGACGGCGTGGTATCAGATGTAGAAGCAATTGCCGGGATTGTCCACGGGAAGGGGCTGCCTCTCATTGTGGATGAGGCCCACGGAGCCCATTTCCGGTATAACCGTCTATTTCCGCGGTCGGCTTTGGATCTGGGAGCTGATGTGGTGATCCAGAGCGTCCATAAAACCCTTCCCAGCCTGACCCAGACCGCCCTGCTCCATATAAAATGCAACGGGCCTAATGGGGGCTGTCTGGCAGACCGGGAGCGGATCGACCGGTATCTTCATATGGTTCAGAGCAGCAGCCCCTCTTATGTTCTGATGGCCAGTATTGAGAACAGTATTTTTCAGATGAGAAGAATGAAGTTTGACGCATATGGGGAGAATCTTCTTTATATAAGGAAAAATCTGGAAAATATGAGATTCCTTCAGCTGGCGGGGGAGAAGCTCATAGGAAAATATGGGATCTTTGATCTGGATCCTTCTAAAATCGTGATTTCCACCCGTCCTGCCCTGGAAGGGGGAAAATGGGAAATAACGGGAGCCTGGCTTATGGATCTTCTGAGAGAGGAGCACCAGCTGGAAATGGAAATGTGTGGTGCAGACTACGTGACGGCTATAACCACGGTTATGGACAGCAGGGAAGGGCTTTTGCGTCTGGAGCAGGCATGTCTGGAGACAGACGAGAGAATTGGAAGAATGATGATTGGCAGTTCAGGAGAAGAATCAGGAAAAAGCTTAGGAAAAGAATCGGAAGAACTGCCAGAGAGGATGTCTGGGAGCACAGCGAGATCAGAGAAAGGGTTAGAAGAAAGTGTATACAGTATGCGGTGTGAGACGGTTCTTCCCCTGGCAGAGGCCATGGACAGTGAAATGGAATCAAGGCGGCTTTCAGACAGCGCAGGCTGTGTCTCCGGGGAATTTGTTTATCTGTATCCGCCGGGTATTCCTTTGGCTGCTCCGGGGGAGCGGATCACAGAGAAGATTTTGAATATTATTTTGGAATACAAGCAAAAAGGGCTGCCGGTTCAGGGACTTTTTGACGACTCACTGGAGTGGATCCGTGTTGTGAAGGGAGAATGATGGTACATGGAAGACAGCAAGGGAAAGATCGTTTATGTCATGGGAAAAAGCGCTTCAGGGAAGGATACTATTTATAGGGAGCTTCACAGGCGGCTTCCGGAACTGGGAACAGTCACATTGTACACAACCAGGCCTATGCGGGATGGGGAAAAAGACGGCGTAGAATATTTTTTTGTGGATAACTCTCAGCTAAAGCAGTTTGAAAAGGAGGGAAAGGTGATCGAATGTCGGACTTACCAGACCGTTTATGGGCCCTGGAATTATTTTACAGCAGATGACGGGCAGATCGATTTAAAAAAAGGAAGCTATCTTGTGATGGGAACCCTGGAATCGTACGAAAAGCTGCGGGGCTTTTACGGAAAGGAGAGTTTGATCCCCATATATATTTATGTGGAGGACGGCCTTAGGCTGAGACGCGCTTTGGAACGGGAGGAAAGGCAGAAGGAGCCCAAATATGAAGAAATGTGCCGCCGTTTCCTGGCTGATGAAAAAGATTTCAGCCAGGAAAACCTAAAACGGTGCGGTATCGGTCATTTTTATGAAAATATAGATCTAGAACAATGTTTGGGAGAGATCACAGAGGAAATAAAGAGGAATTGCCCGGGCCTGCAGCAGTAGGTTCCGGGTTAATTATTTTTTGTAGTCCTCGGGTTCTGAGGGTGCTCTAAATCATAATCGTTGATCTTATTGAACAGCTGCCTTGCGCTGATCTGAAGCTTTGCAGCGGCGGCGGATATGTTCCAGCCCATCTGATCCAGAACCCATTGGAGGTATTCTTTTTCACTGCGGCGTTTGAACTCTCTCCAGGGAATGATGCCGGACTGGGAAAAGGCGCTGGCAGAGGTTCTTTCCCCGGAGGTGTGGAGATTGTAGAGAATGGGGATCCCCTCTGTAGTGATCACATGGTTTTTGGAAAGAACCACCATACGGTCTACATGGTTTTTCAGTTCCCTGATATTGCCGGGATAATCATAATTGATGAGGAAATCCCAGGCCTTCTCATCGATGCGGTCAATGCGGATCTGATTCGCCCTTTGGGATTCCTCCAGGAAGAAGTGGATCATGTCTACCAGATCCTCCCGCCGTTCCTTTAAGGGCGGTATGCGGATGACGATGGTACTGATACGGTAGAAAAAATCTTCACGGAAGGTTCCGTCCTGCACCTTAGCCACCAGATCCCGGTTGGTGGCAGTGATCAACCGGAAATCCAGCTGTTTGCTGTTGTTGCCTCCGATGCGCTCAATGCGCTTCGTCTCAATTGCCCGCAGGAGCTTCACCTGGGTGGTCAGATTGATGTCGCCGATCTCGTCTAAGAACAAAGTTCCCTTGTCTGCCAGCTCAAATTTACCGGTACGGCTTTTGGTAGCGCCAGTGAAGGCTCCCTGTTCATGCCCAAAAAGCTCAGCTTCTAAGAGGGATTCCGTGTAGGCGTTGCAGTTGACGGCCACCAGAGGCATATGGGAACGGCGGCTGCAGGCGTGTATATACTGGGCGGCCACATCCTTTCCGGAACCGGATTCTCCGATGAGAAGGACATTTACATTGGAGGCAGCTACCCTTTGGCAGTCCTCCATTGCCCTGCGGTAAGCGGGAGATTTGGTATTAAAAAAGAAATTTTTCTTCATATCTGGTTCTTTCATATGTAAGGCTCCTATGGCAAAAACTTTGCAGAAATATTAACAATAGAGGAATCGGGTGGAATTGGACATTTCTTTGAAAAATAGGTATAACTTTTCTTTCTATCTATTATAGCTGAAATTTATTTCAGCATCAAGAAAAAAAATTCGCGAAAATGCAAAAAAAATGTCGCTTTAGCGGTTAAAAGTATCACAAAACTCACAATTAGAAAAAGCAATGGAGATACACAAAACCATAGAAAATTTAAATAAACTAGGGAAAAATGGAAAAAAACAAAAAAAATAATTGTTTGTTAAAAAGTTGGCACGATATTTGCTCTATTATAGAAGTGTGGATAGAGTTCCTATGCTTACTATGAAAAGAAAAGGGTGAGACATCATGTACATCATAGTGACCAACAACGAGAAATGCAGGGACAAGTACCAGAATACCAAGATGAAGATTGATTTTCTGGAGAATGGTTCCTACATGGACGTACTGATCAAGGTGAGAGATTATATCCATAAAGGGTATCGCCTGGAGACCCACCCGATGGCAGGAAGCCTGAAACCGAACCAGATTCCTTATAAAACAGTCATTGTTTCAGACAATGAGGTGGAGAAAGAGGAATTTTACCAGTTCGACATTGTGATGGAGAACAGCATTGAGTCCTACAGGAAATTCATGAAGGACCGGCAGACTCCTAATTGGCCCGATAACATACGGGAGGATTTTCAGGACGTAGATCTATCCCTGATTGAAGGAGCAGTAAGCAAAATAATATATAAGGAGGAGTGATCAGATGAAACTTGAGTTGGGGTACGTTCATATTAACGACATCCAGTTCGCATCGGAATCCAAGGTGGAAAACGGTACTATTTACGTAAACGCAGAAGAATTAAAGGCGCTTTTACTGGAAGATGAGAATCTTAAATCCGTTTCCCTGGATATTGCAAAGCCAGGAGAGAGTGTCCGCATTATGCCTGTAAAGGACGTAATCGAGCCACGTGTAAAGGTGAGCGGAGGCGGAAACTTATTCCCAGGCGTGATCGCTAAGGTTGACACTGTAGGAAGCGGAAGAACCAACGTATTAAAGGGCTCCGCAATTGTTACCACTGGTAAGATCGTAGGCTTCCAGGAGGGTATTATCGACATGACAGGAGAGGGTTCCAAGTACACCCCATTCTCCCAGTTAAACAACCTGGTTGTTTCCTGTGAGCCTGTTGACGGACTTGCAAAGCATGCACATGAGAAGGCTGTAAGATTTGCAGGTTTAAAGGCTGCTGATTACATCGGCAAGCTGGCTAAGAACGTAGAGCCTGATGAGGTTAAGGTATATGAGACCTGCTCCGTTAAGGAAGGCCTTGAGAAGTACCCGAACCTGCCAAGAGTTGCTTATGTACTGATGCTTCAGAGCCAGGGCCTGATGCATGATACATATGTATACGGCGTAGATATGAAGCAGTCCCTGCCAACCATGTTAAGCCCAACTGAGCTGATGGACGGCGCTATTTTAAGCGGAAACTGCGTATCTGCATGTGATAAGAACACAACCTATCATCACCTGAACAACCCTGTTATCGCAGATCTGTTCGAGCAGCACGGAAAGACCTTAAACTTCGTAGGTGTTATCATCACCAACGAGAACGTATACCTGGCTGACAAGATGCGTTCCTCTGACTGGACCTCTAAGCTTTGCGAGTTCTTAGGCGTAGATGGTGCGATCGTTTCCCAGGAGGGATTCGGTAACCCAGATACTGACCTGATCATGAACTGCAAGAAGATCGAGGCAAAGGGCGTTAAGACCGTTATCATTACCGATGAGTATGCTGGACGCGACGGCGCTTCCCAGTCCTTAGCAGATGCAGATGCAAGCGCAAATGCAGTTGTTACCGGCGGAAACGCAAATATGCTGATCACTCTGCCTCCAATGGATAAGGTGATCGGATATCCTGAGGTTGCTGACATCATCGCAGGCGGCTTCGACGGAAGCTTACAGAAGGACGGCTCCATTGTTGCAGAGCTTCAGGTTATCACCGGCGCAACAAACGAGATGGGCTTCAACAAATTAAGTGCCAGATAGGAGGATAACATGTCAAAGTTAAGAATTGTTCATTATATCAACCAGTTCTTCGCTAACATCGGCGGCGAGGAAAAGGCAGATTACCAGCCAGAGTTAAGAGAAGGCGTGGTAGGACCTGGTATGGCATTCAACCAGGCATTCGGAGAGGAAGCAGAGATCGTTGCTACTGTTATCTGCGGTGACTCCTATTTCAATGAGAATGTAGATGTTGCTAAGAAGACAGTTCTGGATATGATCAGCAGCCAGAAGCCTGACGCTGTTATCTGTGGACCTGCTTTCAATGCTGGCCGTTACGGCGTTGCCTGCGGTACAGTTGCAGCCGCTGTTAAGGAAGAGTTAAACCTTCCTGTACTGACCGGTATGTACAAAGAGAACCCAGGCGCTGATATGTACAAGAACAAAGTATATATCGTTGAGACAAAGAACAGCGCAGCTGGTATGAAGAGCGCAGTGGGCACAATGGCTCCATTAGTTCTGAAGCTGGCAAGAGGCGAGAAGATCGGTTCCTCCAAGGAAGAGGGATATATGCCAAACGGTATCCGTGTAAACTTCTTCGAGGACAAGAGAGGTTCTGAGAGAGCTGTTGAGATGCTGCTCAAGAAGTTAGCTGGCAAGGAGTTCACAACTGAGTTCCCAATGCCTGACTTCGACCGTGTAGAGCCAAACCCAGCTGTTGCTGATATAGCTCACGCTAAGATCGCTCTGGTTACCTCCGGCGGTATCGTACCAAAGGGCAACCCGGATCACATCGAGTCCTCCAGTGCTTCCAAGTACGGCAAGTACGACATCGAGGGCGTTATGGATCTGACAGCAGATACCTATGAGACTGCTCACGGCGGATACGATCCTGTATACGCAAATGAAGATGCCGACAGAGTCCTTCCTGTTGACGTTTTAAGAGAATTTGAAAAAGAAGGAAAAATTGGCAGCCTGCACAGATATTTCTATACCACAGTTGGTAACGGTACTTCCGTAGCTAACGCAAAGAGATTCGCAGCAGAGTATGCACAGGAGCTGAAGAATGACGGGGTAGATGCAGTCATTCTGACCTCTACCTGAGGCACCTGTACTCGTTGCGGTGCAACGATGGTAAAAGAGATCGAGAGAGCTGGAATCCCGGTTGTTCATATTGCAACTGTAGTTCCGATTTCCCTGACTGTAGGCGCTAACCGTATTGTTCCGGCTATCGCTATTCCTCACCCACTGGGCAACCCAGCCCTGACTCTGGAGGAGGAGAAAGAGATCAGAAGACATATCCTTACAAAGGCTCTGAAGGCATTAGAGACTCCTGTTACAGAGCAGACTGTATTTGAGTAAATAGAAAATAGATTGTTGAATCATGTCTAAAGTTACTATGATATGATTCAACAATCTTCTGAAAAATAGTAAAATTGGACAAAAAGAGTTTACAAACCATGGAATCAGATGATAAAATAGAAATGAAACTGTGAGTTGAAAACTGTAATCCAATTTGTATGTAAGGAGAGGAATCCTATGGACAAGATTTATGACGTCATTATCCTTGGCGCAGGCCCTGGCGGACTTGCAGCAGGAATCTATGCAGGAAGAGCACGTCTGGATACCCTGATCATTGAGAAGGGCAAGGACGGCGGCCAGATCGCTATCACAGATGAGATTGAGAACTATCCTGGCCAGATGGTAGAGGGCGAGAGCGGACCTTCCCTGATCGCCAGAATGACACAGCAGGTAGAGAGATTCGGCGCTGAGCGTGTAAGCGATACCATCACCAGCGTTGAGCTTGAGGGACCTGTTAAGACATTAGTTGGAAACAACGGAACTTACAAAGCACGTACCCTGATCATTGCTACCGGCGCATTCCCGAAGCCAATCGGCTGCAAGGGCGAGGGCGAGTTCATGGGCAAGGGCGTTT
>CABQJX010000107.1 GCA_902464595.1 uncultured Lachnoclostridium sp.
GTGTAATTGTGCATAATACAACTGTTTGGGTATTTTTAGCACTGCTATGATTATAACATAAAAATAATATACGTCAAGATTTTTTTCATATTTCTTAAAACTTTCTGTTTTCCTTTGTGTTTCCTGCCCCTTTTCCGGCCGCCCATCCGGTAGACCAGGCGATCTGCAGATTAAAGCCGCCGGTCACTGCATCCAGATCCAAGACCTCGCCTGCAAAATAAAGATCCTGTACCTTCTTGGATTCCATGGTAGAAGGATTGACCTCCCTCACGGATATGCCTCCCTGGGTAATAATGGCCTCCTTGTAATCCCGAAGCCCTGTCAGGGTAAAAGAAAGCCCTTTGGTGGCCTGTACCAGCCTCCGCCGCTCCTCTCTGGTGATCTCGTTGACCTTTTTATCCGGGGCAATTTTGCTGCGCTCAATAATCACAGGGATCAGCTTAGCCGGATAGAGATGATCCAAGGAATTTTTAAACTGGCGGTTTTTACTGTCCTCAAAGTCCCTCAGGATGCGCTCGTCCAGCTGTTCCTCAGACAAGGCGGGCTTTAAGTCAACAGAAAGGACAATGGGATGCTTTCGGACTGCCTTCGCGCAAAAAGAGCTGGCGCTTAAAACAACAGGTCCGCTGACTCCGAAATGAGTGAACAGCATCTCTCCAAATTGGCGGTAGAGCTCCCGCTTTCCGTCCCGGAAGGATACCTCCACATTTTTTAAGGAAAGCCCCTGGAGCGCCCGGACAGTTTCCTTCTCCTCTGCCTCAAAGGGAACCAGCGCCGGGGAGAGATCTGTAATCTTATGACCGCTCTCCCCCGCCCAGGAAAGCCCGTCCCCGGTAGAACCGGTAGACGGATAGGACAGCCCTCCGGTCGCTACGATCACCCGGTCAGCAGGTATCTTTTTCCCTTCCAACAAGATCCCCTTACATCTTCCGTCTTCGATCCAAATCCCTTCCACCTGGCTGTCTAAGGTCACCTTTACCCCCTCCCGGCGCATCAGGCCGGACAGGGCTCCGATCACATCGGAGGATTTATCCGACTGAGGAAACACCCGATTTCCCCGTTCCACCTTCAAGGAAAGGCCCGCCTCCTCCAAAAGATCCATCATATCCTGATTGGTAAAGCCGTAAAAGCTGCTGTAAAGGAATTTGGAGTTAGTGACCACGGAAGCTAAAAGTTCTTCCATATCGCAGGCATTCGTCACATTGCAGCGTCCCTTTCCTGTAATAAAAAGCTTTTTCCCTAATTTCTCATTTTTCTCAAAGAGGCGGGTATCTGCTCCCTCTCTGGCAGCAGCGACAGCCGCTACCATCCCAGCGGCTCCCCCTCCCACAACCAGAACGCGGATCCGCGAATTTTCTCCCTTCCCCTGTATCGCTTTTTGATTTTCCATCATGCTTCTCTTTCTCTTTTCTCTTGTGTTTCTTTTATCTTTTTCTCTAACGCCGCCACAACCGTCTCAAGAACCTTTAAGCGGGCGTAACGTTTATCGTTTCCCTCAACCACCGTCCACGGGGCGTAGGTGGTTGAGGTGCGGATCAGCATTTCATCCACTGCTTCTTCATACTGATCCCATTTGGCCCGGTTGCGCCAGTCCTCCTCTGTGATCTTCCACTGCTTTTCAGGATTCCTCTCCCGTTCTTTAAACCGGCGTTCCTGCTCATCCTTATCGATATGGATCCAAAATTTCAGCACCACGGTTCCAAAGTTGGCCAGATGAGACTCCATTTCATTGATCTCCTGATAAGCCCGGCGCCACTCCTCCCTTGTGCAGAACCCCTCGATCCGCTCTACCATGACCCTTCCGTACCAGGTGCGGTCAAAGACAGCAATATGCCCAGCCTTTGGCATGTGATTCCAAAAACGCCACAGATAGTGATGAACCTTTTCCGCACCAGCAGGAGCCGCTGTGGGATTCACCTGATAGCCTCTGGGATCCAATGGGCTTGTGAGCCGCTTGATCGCTCCGCCCTTTCCGGCAGCATCCCAGCCCTCAAAGCCGATCACCACCGGGATCCGCAAGCGGTAAAGCTCGCTGTGGAGGCGTCCCAGCTTTTTCTGCAGCTTTTTCAGACGCATCTTATATTCTTCCTGAGAGATCGTTTTTGAAAGGTCGATCCCTGAGAGCACACCGCTCTGATCCCACCGCCTGTAACCTGAAAGATCCCCCCTGTCCTCCTGTTCCACACGGTTGTTCTGCAGGTCAGAAACCGCAGCCTCCAGCCTGTCTGCCACCGACTCAGCAATTTTAGCGGCAGCAAAATCACGATCCACTGCCTCTACAATGACCCAGGGCGCGTAATCCGTATCGGTCCGCTCTAACATTTCCTCGTTGATCCTAAGGTAACGGTCAAATTCCCGGTTCCTGCGCCAGTCCCCTTTTGTGACCTGCCAGGCTGTCTCCCTGGAATCCTCCAGCTTTTCAAAACGCTTTTTCTGCTCCTTTTGGTCAATGTAGAGGAAAAATTTCAGGATCACAGTACCGTCGTCTGAAAGCTGCTTCTCAAAAGATAAGATGTCATCATATGCATCAGACATCCCCTCTTTTTGCGTCAGCCCGTCAAACCGGTCCACCTGAACGCTGCGATACCAGGAACGGTCAAAAATGGCGATCCTCCCGCGCTCCGGGGTTTTGATCCAGTAGCGCCACAGGAAAGGATGGAGCTGTTCCTCCTGCGTGGATCGCTCGCAGGCGTAAACGTCAAAGCCCCTGGGATCCAGAGACTGGATCAGCCGGTTGATCTGTACTCCTTTTCCTGCAGCCCCCATGCCCTCAAACACCAGGATAACGGGAATCCCAGACTCCCTGCACTGGCGCTGAAGCCATCCTAACCTGCTGTGCGCCTCTTTCAGCCGCCTTTTACACGCCTCCCTATCGACTTTCCGGTTCAGATCAATTTTTTCAAGCATCCGCTCTCTCCTTTCTCTCAGACAGATACAAAAAGGAGGGCGTAACACCACCGTGCTATCCGCCCTCCAATGGCCCGATCACAGGATCCTTCTATCTGCTATTATAGGCAAATCCATTTTTCCTGTCAATATCGTTGTTCTCATCGATCATCTCATAAAGCTTTTGCAGGGCGTCCTTGATCCCGCCCACCTGGTCGATGAGCCCGGCTTCCACTGCCTGGGCTCCCACCAGGACGGTTCCCAGATCTCTGGTAAGCATCTTGGTATTATGCATCAGCTGTCTAAGCTGGTCATAGGCAATCTTTGCATGATCGGATACAAAGGTGAGGATCCGATCCTGGATCATCTCGAAATATTCATAAGTCTGCGCTGTCCCGATCACCATTCCTGTCATACGTACCGGGTGGATCATCATAGTCCCGGAAGGGACAATAAAGGAATAATCCGAAGCCACCGCCAGAGGCACTCCAATGGAATGGCTTCCTCCTAACACCAGTGACACGGTTGGGAGGCTGAGAGAGGCGATCATCTCCGCAATGGCTAAGCCTGCATCCACATCCCCGCCTGATGTATTTAAAAGCACCAGAAGCCCTTCTACGCTGTCGTCATCTTCGATCTGAGCCAATTTAGGAAGGATATGGTCATACTTTGTGGTCTTGCTGCTTCCTGAAGCGTTTTCATGGCCCTCTACCTCCCCGATAATGGTGATCAGATGAATCTTTCTCTGTTTCCTATTTTCCTTCAGGACAGCCTGTCCGTATTCCTCCAGCCGGTTATCCTCTTTTTCCTCAATCTCCTGCCTCATTTTTTCCTGCTCCTGATCCTGGCTTTCTTCCCTTGGATCGGAAGCCCCGCTGCAGTCCTGGCTGGTTTTCCAGTTTTTGTCCTGATTTTTATTTTGTCCCTTTTCCTGCCTGTCTTCCTGTCCCATGCCTTGCAACCACCCTTTCTGAAATCAATTCCAACATACTTTTGTAGTCTTGCCCAAACCTGTGAAACGTATTCCAAAAAGATGATCAAAAGGCCAAAACAGTTCAAAAGGCCGCCCTGAACTTCCGTTTCAGGACAGCCTTCTGTCTCATATCTTATTATGACCCTTTCTCCATGTGCTTTCCTATAACCTCTGGTTCTCTTTTAATCTCCCAGCACGTTTCGGATCGCCACCGGTGTCCGGTAATTCCAGGTTGAGATCTTAATTCCGCTCTTGCGGCTGGCCGCATGGACTACCTGGCCGTTTCCGATATAGAGGGCTACATGGTTGATCTTTCCGCCGCTTCCTGCGTAGAAAATCAGGTCTCCCGGCTTCATCGTGGCCGATGTCACCTTCTTGCCCATCTTAGCCTGAGAGCCGGAATAATGGGGCAGGGATACCCCAAACTTCTTCATTACCTGCATGGTGAAGCCGGAGCAGTCCACACCGTTCGTCAGGCTGGTTCCGCCCCAAACATAAGGATTGCCCACAAACTGCAGCGCATAGTTGACCACCTGGGAACGCCTGGATGCTGCTGCATTGGCTGCCTCCTCTGCAGGTGAGAACTTGATCGCCTCATTTAATGCGTACCGCACCTCCACATTATTGTCCCTGGTGGAGATAAACGCCTTATCTGCTTCACTTCCATCTTCCTCGTCTACGGAATCCAGATCGATCTGAACCCAGCCGTCCAACTGCTCCACAACTGAGTACCGCTCATCCTTTACGATCTGTGTCCAGATCTTGGCATCCACCGTCGGCTCCGTACGGACATTGAGCACGTCAGTCTTGATCACTGCCTTCAGGGTTGCCTCCTGCATGGCAATATCCTTTGCCTCCTGCCCCGTTGCCGTATACTGGGGATCTGCAGAAATATATCCAACAATAGGGCCGGACTGGATCTTATACCAGCCGTCTAAAGTCTCCAGAATCTCTCCCGCCGCCTTGCTGGTCATCTTTCCGATGATCTTTCCGTCAGGCTTCGGCTCTGCCCGGACGTTCAGGTAATTGTTCACCTTGGAGATCACCAAATTCTCATACTGATTGATGGCCATGGCCTTCATGTCTAACTTCCGTCCCTCATCCAGGGAATAGGACACCTCGGCATACTCAGAGGAAATATATCCCTCCTGGATCTGGATCCAGCCATCCTCCAGGCCATTGACCACATACCGCTCTCCTTTTAATGCCTGTCCCACAATGTTAGCCGGATCTAATTCAGGAGTCTGGCGGATATTCAGGTTGTCCGCCGTGACGGTTGCCCTCAGCTTCACAAGACCTAAGGCCTTCTCCCTGGCCTCATCTCCTGTGAGAAGATATTGATTGCTTATGTAGCCATCCACACCTCCGGTAGTAATATGGGACCATTCCCCCTCTGTCTCCACGATCTCACATGCCCCATCACCGGACAGCTTTCCAATGATCTTTCCATCCAGGCTTGGAGTCTCCCGGATATTCAGATAGCCGGACACCTGGACAATTCCTAAATTCTGGTAGGAATCCACCACTTTCTGGATCTCCGCCTGTTCCTGCTTTGCCGCTTCCTCCTCCTGGGAAATGGTCATTGGCTCTGCCTGGGAAGAAGTGGCCGGCTGCACCTCCTGGACAGGCGTCGGCCCTGCCTCTCTGTCTGACAGGATATTTTTTATGCCGATCACGCCGAAAATGATGATTCCAATAGCTGCAGCTGCTGCCATCAAAAGCACCAGCGTCCTCGGATCCATCTTTTGGTTTCTTTTTCTCCTTGCCTTGTTCAGGCTGGAGAGATAATCCTTATGTTCAAGCATTGTTCCATCTCCAACTCTATTTTGTCGTTTCAGCTCATATAGAGTAAAGTATACCATAAAAATGAGGCAAGAATGTGAAAAAATTCTTAAATTTTAGGAAGATCCATAAAAGAAGCCGGTCTGACAGAGCTTTCCCAAAGCCCCGGCAGACCGGCCCGATCTACTATTTTGACAAAAGCATGCGGTCATTGGCAAAATGCCCTCCGCTGGCCTCTGCAAACTTAGCCAAAAGATCCTCCACGGTCAGGTTCTTCTTTTCCTCCCCTGCCACATCATAAATGATCCTTCCGTCACTCATCATGATCAGACGGTTTCCGATCTGAATGGCATCCTTCATATTATGAGTTACCATGAGGGCAGTCAGATGCTGTTCCTCCACCATCTCCTCTGTCAGATCCAGCACCTTCTTTGCCGTCTGAGGATCCAGGGCAGCCGTATGCTCATCAAGAAGAAGAAGCTTCGGCTTCTGAAGGGTAGCCATGAGAAGGGTCAATGCCTGTCTCTGTCCGCCGGATAAAAGTCCCACCTTGCTGCTCATACGGTTCTGCAGCCCCAGGCCCAAACGGGCTAACAGGTCATGATAATAGGACTTTTCATTGGCCCGGATCCCCCAGCCCAGCCCTCGCTTCTGCCCTCTCCTAAAGGCAAGGGCCATATTTTCCTGGATCTCCATACCAGCCGCCGTTCCCTTCATGGGATCCTGGAACACACGGCCAATATATTTTGCCCTCTTATACTCAGGCTGTCTGGATATATTTACGCCGTCAATCTCAATTTTGCCGGAATCGATAGGGTAAACTCCTGCGATCATATTTAACATAGTGGACTTTCCAGCTCCGTTTCCGCCGATCACTGTGACAAAGTCCCCATCGTTTAAAACCAAGTCAATACCATTTAATGCCTTTTTCTCGTTTACCGTTCCCTTATTGAAGGTTTTGCGCACATTGGACAATACTAGCATGAGCCGTCCCCTCCTTCCGAATACGCTCTGTAAGCTTTCCATTTGGCAGCTGCTACTGGGATACACAGAGCCAATGTCACTACCACCGCGGATAAGAGCTTCATATAATTAGGATTCATTCCCAGCTTGATGACCACTGCCCGGATCACAAAATAGATCACGGAACCGATCACCGCTGCTGTCAGCTTCATGGCAAAATTGCGGAACCATCCAAAGAGAACCTCACCGATGACGATGGCTGCCAGCCCAATAACAATGGCTCCAGTTCCCATCTGTATATCCGCATACTTCTGTCCCTGGCATACCAGGGCGCCGGACATTCCTACCAGGCCATTGCTGAGCATAAGAGCCAGAAGCTTTGTCCACTTGGTATTCACCCCCAGAGCCCGGATCATGTCCTCATTGTTTCCCGTAGCCCTCAGGCTGCTTCCTAACTCTGTTCCAAAGAACCAATACATCACGGCTACCATAAGGACAGCTGAGGCAATTCCGATCACCTGAGAAGACTGGGCCTGATTCATTCCTGTCAGATCCGATACCATGCTCATCATGGATTTGGACTTTAAGAGAGGAATATTGCTGCTTCCTCCCATGATCCACAGATTGATGGACCACAGAGAGATCTGGGTCAGGATCCCGGCTAAGATGGAAGGAATCTCAAATACGGTGTGAAGGATCCCTGTGACAAATCCCGCTGCCATTCCGGCCAGAGCAGCGATCGCCAGGGCAGCTAAGGGATGCATTTCCTTGTTAACGATCAGCATAGCACAGACGCAGCCGCCCAGGGCAAAGCTTCCGTCCACCGTCAGATCTGCAATGTCAAGCAGCTTAAATGTGATATACACTCCTAACACCATAATCCCCCAGAGCACACCCTGTCCCACTGCGTCCAATAGGCTGGGGCCCATGCCCTGCAGCAGACTTCCTAAATTCATAACTAACCTTTTCCTCCTTTTCCGGCACAAAGAGAGTGCCGCAAAATCCAGTAATCCCACCAATTATAGTACTGCACTTATCATATGGCCCACTATATTTGGTATAAAATTCCCGTTTTGCGACACCCGCCTGCCTGTCTTCATTCATGTACCGCCTGCGGTTTTTTCGTTCTTCCTCTTTCCTTCAGGCCATTTAGTTCAGTCCTGACACATCAATTCCCAGCGCATCCGCGTTCTCCTGATTTACGGTCAGCTCACATTTCTCCGCAGGAAGATATTCAATCGGCATCTCAGCAGGATCTGCTCCCTCTGTAAGGATCTTCACTGCCTGCTGTCCAGTCATGTAGCCCAGCTCATAATAGTCAATTCCATAAGTTGCAAGGCCGCCCTGATTTACCATGCCTGCTTCCCCGCAGATCACAGGGATCTTGTTGTCTGCTGCCACCATTCCTACAGTGGCCATACCTGCTGCAATCACATTGTCTGTAGGCGCATAAATCGCATCTACGGATCCTGCCATGGACTGTACCACGGTCTGGATCTCATTAGAGCTGGAAACCGTGTAATCCTTTCCTTCCATTCCCACTGCTGCCAGAGCCTCTTTTGCCATATCGGCCTGGATCTTGGAATTGGACTCAGCAGAGCAGTACAGGACTCCCACTGTTTTTGCATCGGGAACCAGCTGCTTTAACAGATCGATCTGCTCCTTTACAGGAGTAAGGTCGGAAGTTCCGGTCACGTTTGCACCTGGCTTATCATTGCTCTCCACCAAACCGGATTCGGCTGGATCTGTCACACAGGTCACCAACACCGGAGCGTCAGACACGGAACCAGCCACTGCCTGGGCAGCCGGGGTAGCGATGGCAAGGATCAGATCCTTTTTCTCATTTGCAAACTTAGAAGCTACGGTCTGACATGCGGACTGGTCGCCGGAGGCATTCTGCTGGTCTGCCTCATATGGGATCCCCGCCTCGTCCAACGCTGCGATAAAGCCCTCATTTGCTGCATCTAATGCCGTATGCTGCACTAACTGGAGAACGCCGATCTGGTAAACCTCACCCTCAGCTGCCGCCTCCTTGGTTTCCTCCTGCTTCTTTGCAGCTTTCTCTCCGCTTTCAGCAGAAGGCTCTGCAGCTCCTGCTGCCTCTGTCTTAGAAGGCTCTGCTTTCTGATCTGCATTTCCTCCGCCGCAGGCTGTAAGGGACACTGCCATAGCTCCTGCCAATATCATGCTCATCATCTTTGCACTCTTTTTCATAACACTCACTCCTTAATTTCTGTCAAAAATCATTTCCCCCCTGGGGAACGTTTTCTATCATACTACAAAAAAAATGCCACGTCAATTTTATTGCTTTAAATTTTTGTGTTTTTAAAGCAATAAAGTAAAAGAGTGTAAAAAAAGCACAAAAAACTCCCCTTATTTTGGTTCTAAGGGGAGAAAAACGACAAACTCCGTTCCCACGTCCAGCTGGGATTCCACATGGATGGAGCCGTGATAAAAGTTTACAATATGCTTTACTATGGACAGGCCCAGGCCCGTTCCTCCCTGTTTGCGGCTGCGCCCCTTATCCACACGGTAGAAACGCTCAAAGATCCGGTCCAAACTCTCTTTTGGGATGCCCACTCCATTATCCCGGACCCGGA
>CABQJX010000108.1 GCA_902464595.1 uncultured Lachnoclostridium sp.
AACAGGGCTCTTGACCATAGCTTCCGGGCTTGGCCCCCTGGCAATGAGCATGGCATAATTCCACGAATAGCGGATCTGCTCCTCCGTTGTTCCCGCCGTTCCCTGCACCACCTTCGTCGAATCGCCATTGATGGCTGCCGCCAAATGTTCGCTCAGCCATGATTTCGCCGTTCCAGGCTCTCCGATAAGTAAAAGAGCCCTGTCTGTCACCAGCGTTGCAATACAAATCTCCACCAGCCGGCGGTTCCCCACATATTTAGGGGTGATCTCCATTCCTCCTGCCTTGCCGCCGCAAATATAAGTCAGCACGGATCTTGGAGACATTCTCCATCCTGTTGGCACTGGATCCTTTTCTGCTGCCATCAGCGCTTCCAGCTCCGTTTGAAACTGTTGCTCCGCAGGCAGTCTCTGTACAGTCTGCATACCGTTCCCCTCCTCATACGAATCCTATCAGATCATCCCATCAAAAAATGTTCTATCATCGTCACGATCGCTGCCGTTTTTCCCTCTGTCTGGGATTTTTTGCAAAACTTTAAAGCACGCTCAAGTTCCGCCCTTGTCTGTTCTTCCCCTGCATATTCCCTATACGCTTCTTTCACTGCCTCAAAAATATAAGCATGGATATTCATTTTCCACCCAGAACATGCCTGGATAAAGTTCTGGAGGATGCCCTCATAATTCTCCCAGCCAAAGTGGTGGATCAGCTCCAGATACTCTCTCAGCTTCCAGGCATCCGCGTATTGCTCCGGCCTGAAATTCAGAGCCCGCTGATAGAAATATCCGCCCATTTTCAGCTGCTGCTCCTTTGGCATCCCAGCCGCCAGCTGCCGGGCCAGATCGTCCCAGTGATTCTGAATGATCCTATCCGTCCAGCTTACGGCCAGGGGTTCCTTTAATGCCTGCACGGAAATCCCCATATCTGTCACAAAATCTTCCTGTCGATAGGACAGCTGATAATTCTCCCCTGTCCATTCAATGCTTTTTAACCATGAATGGATCCCTTTTATCCGGCTCCATCGGTCATAGACGGTATCGGAGCCTTCTGTCAGAAGATCCGCAAAAAACACTGCCTTTTTCCATATGTCCTGCTGTTTCTTTGGCAGGCTTTGAAGAAAATCAATGAGGGCTTTTGGCCTACGTCCAACCAATGTCTGACAGATCACCTCCTGCACGAAATCAATAAGCGCAGCCGGACGGTTCCATTGTTCCTCCACCGTCATCCGGTGCAGCTTTTTATGCTCCAAAAGCCAGCGGTAAAATGACAGCACACCATCGGAAGACTTACCGTACAGTGCGTCTAACAGAGGCTTTAACGATTCCTGTCTCTCTTTTGGCAGCTCCCCTTCATGAGAACATGCCTCTAACAGCACCTGGAGACGCTCTGAGACAAGATCTCCGCACAGATCAGAAGAAGAACCCTTCATACACCCCGCTGCGGCAGGATGCCTCTCCAGTTCCTCCCTCCAGAAAACAGCCAGTTCAGTGCTATCCTGCTGTGACAAAGCATAATAAACCAGCTCTTTTGTTTTCCCGCGCTCTTTCCTGACCATCTCCAGCAAAAGAGAAATATTTTCCGGAGAATGTCCCAAAGCCAGGATGGCCGCCTGACGGATTTCTTTCTCCCCTTTTTCACAAAGGAAACGATACCATTCATTCTCCTTTGCACCGGATACTGCGCTTACCAGCGCCACCCGCTTTGCCATATCCCCCTTTCCCTCAGGGTCAAAGCCGTCTTTGAGTAGGGAGATCCATCTTCCCTTAGAGATAGATGGCAGGATATATCTGTGCTTTCGGTCTAATACATAGCTGCGCAGGGCTGTCCCCTTTCCCAAGGCCTTCAGAATATCAAAAACCAGCTGGGCCATTTCGCCGTAAGGGTCATGGAGATCCCAAATCAAGGCATGGAGTACTCGGTCATCGCAAAAATACTCCGGATGCTGCTCAATGGCCTCAGACAGGATCTCCATTCGCCCGGCCCCTGTAGAAGTAAGCGCTTTTAACAGCGGCTGCAGGTGGCTGTACCGTATCTGTAAGATTTTCCCCTCCCCTTCTCCCTTGAGGGGAATCAGCTCCCCCTCTAAGCCATATCCTGCTTGTGTGTATAAAACTGCGCTCACAAGCCCCAGAAGGTTCAAAAGCAGTCTGCCCCGCTGTTCATCATCTGCCTGAAACAATTCCTGTAAACCAGCATGGATCTTTCCGATGACTGGGTTCTTCTGGGATGCCGGTATCAGGGAATCAGCAAGCTTCCTGAGCCGGAAATCTTCTTCCAATAATGACGTACCGGCCACGGCACTATGGGTAAGGCGTTCCTGTAATTCTAAAAGTGGATTCATCTGTTATCACCTCGTTGAACCTTTATCTTCCTGTCTCTTTTATCAATACTGCAGCCGGATGATCTGCTCTTTTGTGATCAGGCTGTAAGGGTGCAGGCACAGACTTGCATCGGCCCTGTCATAATATATAAGCCCGAAGATCACCCGCTCCTGTCCCTGGTTCATTCCTGCCAGATAGGTAAGCTTCCCCACAGAGGCATGGTCCTCTCCATCTTCCCTGCGGTCCCGCAGCGTAATGCGCAGACCGTCCTCCATCTGAAGGACGAGCTGTTCTCCCACCCTCCCTATGGTTTGAAAGGCCAGAAGCGCTGCCGCATACTTTTCTGACAGGGTATTTTTGATTTCATTTTTCACCTGTTTGATCACCAGGGACAGATCCGTCTGGGCAAAATGAAAGATC
The DNA here is from genome assembly GCA_902464595.1 of uncultured Lachnoclostridium sp. GTDB lineage: Bacteria > Bacillota > Clostridia > Lachnospirales > Lachnospiraceae > Enterocloster. The sequence goes on from CABQJX010000108.1 coordinate 2,737, forward strand.
CTTTCCAACACCTTCCTGTCCACATCCCCCATTTCACTGCTTTCCCATCTCACACGTTGATTGCCTGTTCCCGGATAGCAGAACAGCTTCGGTGTATGGATCAGTCCAAAGCAGGTGTCATCCTCTTTTACATATTTCAGTGCTTTTACCGGCCTATAGTTCCATGTCTGGCAGATCATACCGCTTGTAAGCTCCAGCCAGTATCCCCGGTCAATATATTCCTTCCGGGCCTCATCAAACAGTACGTCAAAGGACAGCTGCACCAGGCTGGCATTCTCTTTTACTGAGCCGATCCGTTCCAGCTCTTCCAGTCTCCAGATACCGCCCAATGCTTCATACAGCATGTTATCCTGCAGTTCAAATTCCTGTTTGTCCAGCTGTTCCTGCAAAAACACCCGGGCCTTCTGTAACATGGAATTGAGCCGCACAAGGATACGAATGGCTTCTCCATAGTCTGCCTGATCCGGCTTTTTCTGGATTTTTTCAATTTCATTGGCAAGGCGGGAAAATTCCGTCTGAGCTCCGGTCAGGTAATGGCTTCCCAGCTCCTTTGCCAGGGTTTCATAGGTTTTTGCGGAAGCGCCGCTCAATGTGCCTAAGCCATGGGAAAGGAGATCTGACACCATCTGCTCTGCTTTCTCTATACCTTCCAGCTGTTTTTTTACCTTTTTTGCCTTTTGAGCGCTGCTTGCCTTTTTTGCCTTCTCTGACTTTTCCGGCTTTTGTGCTGCATCTGTTTCCTTCTTTGCTGCCCGTTTTGCCTGCTTCGCCCGTTTTTCTGCCAGATCCTGGGGAATATCGCTAACCTCAAAGGGCTTCTCCGCCAAAATTTCAAACATCAGGCCCACCGCATGTTTGCACGGGAACTGGCGGCTTGGGCAGGAACAGCGGCAGGTAGGTGTCCCCTCATTTGTAAGATCGATGGAAGTGTGATAGGGATTCTTTCCGCTTCCTGCGCAATCAGCCCAAAACAGCGTTCCATCCTCCGTTTTCCCTCTCCTGGAAAAGCTGTCCTTTTGAGACAGCTTCCTTCCATTCTGTACAGCAGAGGCATTGGGAGCCTGCGCAATGATCCAATCTTCTGTCAATTTCATCACAAAATATCCTCTCTGCTCTTGTTTTATCCAGGCTTCTGTATCATACAAAAACCACATATTTTGTACTTCCTGTACTTTCCATTATAGCAGATGACAGAGGACAAAAAAATTTCTTATTTCTTAATCTTTTATTTTTATTGCTATTTGGGTGACGTAATCTTCTGACCGGAAGGCGGCCAGCTCATTCAGCCCCAGCTCGTAGGCATACCCCGTTAAATTTATATTATTTTCTTTGGCATAGTCCGCCATGTTCCGATACATTTCCGGGATCTTATCCCATGACCCCTTTTTGTAACCGCACAAATAGCTTCCGCCAGGCTTGACCACCTGCCTGGAATGTGCTGAATGTTTAAATGCCGGTGAAAAAATCCCGTCATATACCTCAAAATCATTGTCCAAAACTTTGTCTAACGAGATATAACTTCCTACCCCCATACGGATCTGCTCCATATCCCAATTCTCTTTTGCTTTTGCAAAAATATCGGATACGTTATCACTGTTAAAATCAAATGGGACAATCAATAATTTTTCTTCCCCAAATTCTTGGATCCTGATCTCCTGATCCTTTAATTCCCTGCAAAAAAGGAGCTGTTCTTTTTTCTGCCGCAGGATCTTCTTCGTATGTTTTAATCGTTTCATCTCATCGTCAATTTCTTTTTCCTTTTCTTCCGCGATCTGAATAAAGGTTTCCATATCAGGACTGCTTATAAACGCGCCTAATTCTTCCATACTCATGTTCAAATCTTTTAACATGCGGATATATTCAAAGCCGATACTCTGAGAACTGTCATAATATCGGTATCCATTTTCCCCTTTTTTGCTGGGAGAAAAGATGCCAATCTGGTCATAATAATGCAGCGTACGTTTATTGACTTCATGCAACCTTGCGAATTGGGCAACGGTTAAATAGATTGGATTTTTTGCCATTTCCTATTTCCTTTTCATTTTTTGATTGACTTTACAGTTACTGTATAGGTTATCATAAGATCTGTAAATGAAAATAGCAAGGAGAAATAGGAATGAACGTTGAATTTAGAGAGTATCAGAAACAGGATTTTCAGGCATTAAAAAATGTGATCAGGGAAACATGGAACTATGATAAATTTGCCAGTCCTGAAACGGCCTCAAAATTAGCTGAGGTATTCCTGACAAGCTGCCTGACCAATTATACCTTCTCCCAGGTAGCTGTTTTGGAGGGCAGGCCTGTCGGGATTATTTTAGGAAAGAATATCAGGAAACACAAATGCCCCATCAAACACCGGCTGGATCAAATAGCCTCGATCCTGGCTCTATATCGTTCCAGGGAAGGACGGAGCGTATCAAAGATGTTCCGAAATATCAATGGGATAGACAGGCAGTTATTAATAGAGTGTAAAAAAGATTATCCGGCAGAGCTTGCATTATTTGCTGTCAGCTCCGCCTGTCGGGGAAAAGGAATCGGCAAAGCATTGTTTCAGTCAGCCCTAAACTATTTCAAGGAGCAAAATTTAGATGAATTTTACCTGTTTACTGATACAAGCTGCAACTATGGATTTTATGAGCACCAGGGTATGATACGGAGATGCGAAAAAGATCTTATGTTTCATGTGGGCGGTCAGGATGCCCTGATGAAATTTTTCATCTACGACCATTGTACTTCATAGCCCAATCTCCTAGTATTTTTATCATGTGCAACACCTTTGGTTTTATACCGATCTGCAGAACAGCAGCCCGGCCACCGAAGCGCGCCATCCTGATCCGGCGTAAACGTCACCGGCTGGGCCTGGCAGCTGCCGCCGATATGGGCCTGGTAGTCCCTGGTAAAACAAGTGTGGTTGTTAAAACCAGAAAAAATCATATTCGGGTATCTTGTAAATAAAAAAGTCAAGACTTTCAAACATTACGTCTGAAAATCTTGACTTTTTAACTTTGAACTACTTCTTACTTTTTAGTCTTCAACGCTTACGATTTCTCTCTTGTTGTAAGTGATACAAACTTAATATAACTCATTATATCTTGTTATGTCTTGATTTTACAAGGAATATTGAGTTTTGGCTTTAATGTATTTTATTATATTCTTATGTAAAATATCATATTTTTCGGAAAAAGCTTCGGAAAAAACAAGGTTTTTCGGCTTGTTTAATATAAGTAAAATTATTCCTTTATATTACTTTACCTTTTTAAATCTTACGATTTTATTAAGGTTATACTAGATTAAGCAGTTGTTTGCCTTTTATTCCATTGCTCCGCATATTTTCCCATCTCTTCATAGAGAACGTCATCGTTTGAAGTCACATAATACTGTAGTGTAATAGAGATGTCACTATGACCAGCAATGAATTGCAATATTTTAGGTGACATTTTACTTTCCGCCATTCGTGTTAATCCGGTGCGCCGCAAACTATGAGAAGATAAATGAGGAAGTAAATTAGTAGCTTCTTCATTTTTTTCAATTGCCTCTTGTAAAATCTGTGAATTGTATTTTTTTATGATAGTATCTAAAAGTCGATTTACACTTCCAGGAGTGATTGGTAATCCCCTTGCTGTTACAAATAAAAAATCCGTTTCTCCATCAATTACGCATTTTCCTGATATTTGAGAAATATAAGTGGCATATTCTATTTGATCCTGGATACATCGTACGACTTCGTTATCATAAAAATACATATATCGTATACCATTCATTGTTTTCGGAGGACGAATTTGGAAACGAGTATGATCCTCGTTATACAGTTTTTTATAAATTAGTTGGTGTTCCAAATTGAATCGCTTATGTTCCAAATCCAATTCTTTTAAATTCATCCCTAGAACTTCACCAATACGCAATCCAAAATATGTCATAATGTAAATCAGATTATAATCAAATCTTTTACAATGCTGTTTGACATATTGAAGAAAAATTATTTGTTGCTTTTTTGAAAGAGTATTCTTGTCTGGACCTTGTGTATTGATTACATCTTTCATTACAAGTAAACAGGGATTGTATGTTAACCATCTTGAATCAATCGCTAAACGAAAACTTGGAGAAATAATATTATTTATTAACTCAATCGTTCTCTTAGAAAGAGATTTTGTCTCAATCAATTCATTATAAAAATTTACAATATGGAGTTTCAATACTTTTCCGATTGCCATAGCTCCCAACCAGCTTCCCTGAATATATAAACGATAATTGCTCCAATATCCTGTAAGAGTTGTTGCAGCAATCTTTTTTTTACTTCGCAGATATATTTCAAGCAATTCTTCTACAGTTGTATCTGAATTTCCGGATACAATCGTTTGCGAACGTTCTGCTTCAATAATTTCCTCAATCTGACGCAATTTGTCGAGAGTTTTGGCTGTTCTACTATCTTTTTGATTATAAATATTTTTAAATTTATATTCATATGATTTTTTTTGAGGGTAATAATATTCTCCTGGATACAAGATGTTTCCAAATTCATCTTTCCTTCGTTTAGATCCGCTACCCTTCTTTTTTTTACTTGACATATCTTTTGCCAATGTTGTCTACTCCTTTCATCATTTGAGCGCGGACATAGCTTTCTATTAAACTTCGACGTTTTGAATTTAATTGTCAATGTGCAGTTTTGTAAAAAGTGCTGTGTCCATATTATATCACATTTCGATTATCTAAAAAACTAAGAAAACGTTCTCTTTTGATCAAATTTTTTGTTCCAACCCTTAATACAAATGGGCACGTTGGGGTATTGATAAGTTCGCGGATTTTATTTTGTCCGATATTAGTAAGCTCTGCTGCCTCTGTAATGGTCAGCAGTGCCTTTTTGTCAATTGGTACTTTTTCCTGTATGATTTGTTCTTTCATGATAAGACCTTGCAGGAGACTCGGTCATTCAATGGCCGAGAGGAATGCAGTGTCAGCCGCACCCGGATTAACCCTCCTGCTCTCCTTTCCTGGCGGTTATCCAGCCGCCATTGTATTTGATGATGATTACTTTGCTTACTGATACTGATCTCCCATTTTCCAGGATCACACGGGTTCCATTACAATGAATTCCTTTGGCTGAATAATGTTTCCCTTTAAAACTCAGAATTGTTCCTGGCTGGATCTCATAATGCCTGGTCCGGATTACCCGCTTTCCTGCAGAAATCTTCCTTTTCCGGCAGTGATGCAGGTTCTTTCCGGAGAGGTTCCGGTTTCGTTTTGACCTTTCGGAAAACAGTTCCTGTCCGCTGGCTTTTTTACCCGTCCGGCTGTCGATGTACTTTGCATCATAGAACTTTTCCAGACACCGGTTGTTCCTGCGGCGTTTCTGCAGGTATACCGTCTTGACTCTGTGCTTTGGATGAAAGTTTCCGATGGCATACGCATCGTTTGCATGGGATTTCTCCACATGCAGCTTCTGGCGGACCAGTTTTGTCCTGGCTCCGTAGGTAATACGGAACTTCACATCCACTCTGGATGCCTTTAACATGTTCCACATTTTCCATCGTACCGCCCGGTTTATGATTCTTTGGCGTATGGCATGTTTCGCAGGCTGTTGCCAGGTTGCTCATCCGGTCCGTATGGTCTCCCTTCCTGAATCCCAGATGATGGACATGGAGTTTTGCGTGGTCTTTGATTCCCCGTCCGCAGAAGCAGCACTGATATCCGTCCCGCAGAAATACTGCCTGGCGCAGGGTTTCCGTCCGGTATCTTGGTCCTTGCTGGTAATCGGTTCCTTTCGGCGCCGGCTTTCCGGATTCGATTGCCTGTAAAAGCTGGATATCAAAGGAGCCCATCTCGAATGTTGCCTGTGTAATAGGGATCACTTCCGCATACTGCTCAAACAGGCGTATCTGCTGGTTCATGCGGTTCTGGATACTGGGCGGAAACCAGCCTTCCTTTTTGGAAGCTCTGCGGTTCTCAAACCTGGGTTTTCGGTAACGCAGCCGATTCCTCCGCTGCCTGCGGTATTTCCTCCGTGCATCATGCCGTTCGGTTTCGTCAGCGAGAAGGTCCCGCTGTTCGCTCACATATTCGTGCTTTTGTGATTTGATTGAGATCCCCACATGGATGGCTCCCGTATCAGAATCGTATTCAATCGGCTGTGTTGTCCCATCGTTCCGATCTAAAAGCCGGATCGTGAAGACGGGGCTGTATCTTTCCTTGACTGCACGGCCGCTTGCAAGAAGCTTCCGTGCTTTATAGTTTGATGTCGGCATCAGACGGATGCCGGTACTTGATAATACGGCAACCATTCCGGTGCCTCCTTTCTATTAATGGCTTACGCCTCCCCGTTACGAATGAAGCTGAACGGGCATCTCCTACTACCAGGCAAAACGCCTGGGTTCGGGTGGTTCCCATCGCCAAGGTTGGCCGGGGTTATCAGTACCGTACACACTTCTCCTACCCTCAGAGATGTTTAATGCACGGCCGCAG
>CABQJX010000109.1 GCA_902464595.1 uncultured Lachnoclostridium sp.
ATACTTCCTGCGTTTTATCATAGGAGGAAGCCCGCCATTGGCAGAGCAGATCCTCTGGTTATTCCAGTAACTGATGTAAGTTTCTACCTGAATGATGCCGAGATAAAAGAAGAACTGCGTAAGAGGGGAAATGATAAAAAACAATTGAAAAAGCCCATAGTCAAATGGAAATCCGAGAATATTACTAGGCAAATGAAGATATAGAGCTATTCAGCTGTGCAATGAGAGGACACTGGAGTGTAGAAAGTATGCACTGGCAATTGGATGTAACATTTAAGGAAGATGCGAACACAATGCTGGATAAGCAGGCAGCAGAAAATTTGAATATCATAAGGAAATGGTGTTTAAGTATTCTGAAAATGTAGAGATATTTCGCCCTAATTTGTCGATGAAAAAGAAGCGGTTTGTGATCAGTATGAACCCGGCGGAATTTTTGGAGCAGATATTGAATTTTTAAAAATAAGATATTTTGAAAAAGAGGGAGGAAAACAATTCATGCGTATGTCATGGAGGCAGTTTTCTTCCCCTTGCCAAAATCCCGCAAATATGATTTAATACTATAAGACGAAACATATGTACGTATAAACGGAAGAATTATGTTCCAGCGTACGCAGTAAATGGAGGAAAGAAATGGCAAAGGAACAGTATAATGCGGACAGTATTACCGTGTTGGAAGGGCTGGAAGCGGTTCGTAAACGTCCTGGCATGTACATAGGAGGGGTCGGCTCAAAGGGCCTGAACCATTTGATATACGAGATTGTCGATAATGCGGTGGACGAGCATCTGGCTGGATTCTGCGACTGCGTATGGGTGACTTTGGAGGCAGATGGATCCTGTACTGTCCGTGACAACGGGCGGGGTATCCCGGTAGGGCTTCACAAAAAAGGTGTCTCTGCGGCCCGCATTGTCCTGTCCACCCTTCATGCAGGAGGAAAGTTTGACAACAATGCATATAAGACCAGCGGAGGCCTTCACGGGGTAGGATCCTCAGTGGTGAACGCCCTTTCCGCCCATTTGGATCTGAAGGTGTACCGGGACGGATGCATTTACCATGATGAGTACGAGAGAGGAAAGCCTGTTTTAGAGCTGGAGGACGGGCTCCTTCCTGTGATCGGAAAGACGAGAGAAAGCGGAACCAGGATCAATTTCCTTCCCGACAGTGAGATTTTTGAAAAGACTCGTTTTAAGGCGGATTGGATTAAGAGCCGCCTTCACGAAACTGCATACTTAAATCCGAAGCTGACCATTCTTTATGAAAATAAGAGGCAGGGCGAGGGGGAAAAGATCACTTACCATGAGCCGGACGGGATCATTGCTTATGTGCGGGAACTAAATTCCGGCAAGACAGCTGTTCACGATCCTATTTATTTTAAGGGGACCGTAGACCGGGTGGAGGTGGAAGCAGCGATTCAGTTTGTGGACACCTTTGAGGAAAATATCCTGGGCTTCTGCAATAATATTTTTACCCAGGAGGGAGGAACCCACCTGGCCGGGTTTAAAACACGCTTTACGGCGCTCATTAATAGTTATGCCAGAGAGTTGGGAATTTTAAAGGAAAAGGATTCTAATTTTACAGGGGCAGATACAAGAAACGGCATGACTGCGGTGATCGCGGTGAAGCATCCGGATCCTATTTTTGAAGGGCAGACAAAGACAAAGCTGGCCAGCGCAGACGCCACACGGGCTGTGTTTACTGTTGCCGGAGATGAGCTCCAGCTGTATTTTGACCGGAATGTGGAGGTACTTAAAGGGATTATTGGATGTGCGGAAAAATCAGCTAAGATCCGCCGCGCGGAGGAAAAAGCAAAGACAAATATGCTGACAAAATCCCGATTCTCCTTTGACAGCAATGGAAAGCTGGCCAACTGTGAGAGCCGGGATGCTTCCAAATGTGAAATCTTCATTGTGGAGGGAGACTCTGCCGGAGGCTCTGCCAAGACGGCCAGAAACCGTCAGTATCAGGCCATCCTTCCAATCCGGGGAAAGATTCTCAACGTGGAAAAGGCGACTATGGACAAGGTACTGGCCAATGCAGAGATCAAGACCATGATCAATGCCTTTGGATGCGGATTTTCTGAGGGTTATGGAAATGATTTTGACATCACAAAACTGCGCTATAATAAGATCATCCTCATGACGGATGCGGATGTGGACGGAAGCCATATTGATACATTGCTTTTGACCTTCCTTTATCGGTTCATGCCAGATCTGATCTATAACGGACATGTATATATCGCTATGCCTCCTCTGTTTAAGGTAATCCCAAAACGGGGCAGTGAACAGTATCTTTACGATGAGAAGGAGCTGGAACGCTACCGCAGGACTCATACAGGTGATTTTACGCTCCAGCGTTACAAGGGACTTGGGGAGATGGATGCAGAACAGCTGTGGGAGACTACTTTGGATCCGGAACGCAGGGTTTTAAAACAGGTGGAGATCGAGGACGCCAGAATGGCCACGGAGATTACAGAGATGTTAATGGGAACCGAGGTTGGCCCCCGCCGTCAGTTTATTTATGACCATGCAGACGAGGCAGAGATCGATGCTTAAAAGCCTTTGAAAAGAAAAGACGGCTATCAAGAAAAGGCAGTTATATAGATTTGGAAACGGAGACAGAAAATGGCTGAAACGATATTACGGACAGAATACAGCGAGGAAATGCAGCGGAGCTACATGAATTATTCCATGAGCGTTATCACTGCCAGAGCCATTCCTGACGCCAGGGATGGCTTGAAGCCGGTTCAGCGGCGGGTACTCTATGATATGAGCGAGCTTCATTTGGATCACGACAAGCCTCACCGGAAATCAGCGCGTATTGTGGGCGATACCATGGGTAAATACCATCCCCACGGTGACAGCTCGATCTATGAAACGCTGGTGGTCATGAGCCAGGAATTTAAGAAGGGAATGGCCCTGGTAGACGGACATGGGAATTTCGGATCCATCGAGGGGGACGGGGCTGCCGCTATGCGTTATACAGAGGCGCGTCTGGAAAAATTTGCCCAGGAGGTCTACTTAAAGGATCTGGATAAAACGGTAAATTTTGTTCCCAACTATGATGAGACAGAAAAGGAGCCGGAGGTTCTTCCGGTCCGTGTCCCCAACCTTCTGATCAATGGGGCTGAGGGAATCGCTGTGGGTATGAGCACCAGTATCCCTCCCCATAATCTGGGAGAGGTAGTGGATGCAGTACAGGCTTATATCGACGATCCGGCTATCTCTACGGAGCAACTGATGGAATATATGCCGGGGCCGGATTTCCCCACAGGGGGGATCATTGCGAATAAAAAGGAGCTGGCACAGATTTATGAGACGGGAAGCGGGAAGCTGAAGCTCAGAGGCCGTTTTGAGGTAGAGCTGGGAAAGAGGAAGGCAGACAAGGATAAGCTGATCATCTCCGAGATTCCCTATACGATGATCGGTGCAGGAATTAATAAATTTCTTACCGATGTGGCAGAGCTGGTGGAGAGTAAAAAGCTGACAGATGTGGTAGATATTTCCAACCAATCCAATAAGGAGGGCATCCGCATTGTCCTGGAGCTGCGTAAGGATGCAGATATTGACCGGATCAAAAATATCCTCTATAAAAAAACAAAATTAGAGGATACCTTCGGGGTCAATATGCTGGCTATCGCAGAGGGAAGGCCGGAAACTCTGAATCTTCGCGGGATCCTTAAAAATTTCCTGGAGTTCCAGTATGTCAATACGGAGCGTAAGTACCAGGTTCTTCTGCAGAAAGAACTCGATAAGAAGGAAGTGCAGGAGGGACTGATCGCAGCCTGCGACTGTATTGACCTGATCATTGCCGTGCTGCGGGGCTCCAAACAGCTGAAGGATGCAAAGGCCTGCCTGATGACGGGAGATGTGTCAAAGATCCATTTCCGGATGCCGGGATTTGAGGAAGACGCTAAAAAGCTTCATTTTACCGAGCGCCAGGCATCTGCGATCTTAGAAATGCGCCTTTATAAGCTGATCGGCCTGGAGATACTGGCCCTGGAAAAAGATTATAAGGAAACACTGCAAAAGATCGGACGCTACAGGAAAATCCTGGGGAGCCGGGCGGAAATGAACCGGGTGATCAAGGAGGATCTGGTTGCTATTAAAGAAGAATTTGCCCTTCCCAGACGGACACATCTAGAGGACGGGCCGGAGGCGGTATACGACGAGAATGCTATAGCAGTACAGGAAATGGTCTTTGTTATGGATCGGTTTGGCTACTGCAAGCTGCTGGATAAGGCCACTTACGAGAGAAATCAGGAGACGGTTGATACGGAGCAGGTTCATGTGATCCGCTGCCTGAATACGGACAAAATTTGTTTCTTTACGGCTTTAGGCAATATGTATCAGGTGAAAGCAGCAGATCTACCAGCAGGAAAACTGAGGGATAAGGGCGTTCCCATTGAAAATTTAAGTAAATTTGACGGCGCCAAGGACAGGATCGTATATCTCACAAGCGCACAGTCTATGAAGGGAAAGGTCTTTGTATTTGCAACAAAGATGGCCATGGTAAAACGGGTCTCAGGCGAAGAATTTGATACCAACAACCGGGCAGTAGCGGCTACCAAGCTCCAGGAGGGAGACCAGCTGGCCGCAGTTATTCCGGTGGGAGATGAGACGGAAGCGGTGATCCAGACTGCAGGCGGGGTATTCCTTCGTTTCCCGCTGGAGGAGATTTCTGTGCTCAAAAAAGCATCCAGAGGCGTCAGAGGGATCCGTCTGACACGGAATGATGAGCTGGAATCCTTGTATCTGATCGGGGAAAATCCCATTGTTGATTATAAGGGCAAGGAAGTTCATTTAAACCGTCTCAAGCTGGCAAAGAGAGATGGAAAAGGGAGCAAAATGCGGCTTTAGAGAGATAAATAAAAGATAAATATTTTTGTACTTCAACTTAATAAAGGAATAAAGCTTGATTTTTCTCTCTATTTGTTATAGGATAGGTAACAAGATTCACCGCACAGAGGAATCAATCTGCAGAAAGAGGAGAAGATTTATGGAAAAGAAATTGAGAGTAGGAATATTGGGCGCTACGGGCATGGTAGGACAGCGCTTTATTGCCCTTTTGGAGAACCACCCGTGGTATGAGGTAACAACTGTGGCAGCCAGCCCCCGTTCTGCCGGAAAGACCTATGAGGAAGCAGTGGGAGACCGCTGGAAAATGGATACTCCCATGCCGGAAGCGGTAAAGAAGCTGGTTGTTATGAATGTCAATGAGGTGGAGAAGGTAGCGGCCTCTGTAGATTTTGTATTCAGTGCTGTGGATATGACAAAGGATGAGATCCGCGCCATCGAGGAGGCTTACGCTAAGACAGAAACTCCGGTCGTATCCAACAACAGCGCTCACCGCTGGACGCCTGATGTCCCAATGGTGGTTCCGGAGATCAATCCAGAGCATTTTGATGTGATCCCTTATCAGCAGAAACGTCTGGGGATCACCAGGGGATTTATTGCAGTGAAGCCCAACTGTTCTATCCAGAGCTATGCGCCCGTTCTTACCGCCTGGAAGGAGTTTGAGCCGTATGAGGTGGTAGCTACTACCTATCAGGCTATTTCCGGTGCAGGAAAGACATTTAAGGATTGGCCGGAGATGGTGGGAAATATTATTCCATACATTGGAGGCGAGGAGGAAAAGAGCGAGCAGGAGCCGCTGCGCCTGTGGGGAAGGATTGAGAACGGTGTGATCGTCAAGGCAGAAAGCCCGGTGATTACCTGCCAGTGCGTGCGTGTTCCGGTTCTCAACGGCCATACAGCTGCTGTGTTTGTGAAATTCAGAAAGAAGCCTGCAAAAGAGCAGCTGATCGAAAAACTGCGCACCTTTAAGGGGCTTCCTCAGGAGCTGAAGCTTCCAAGTGCGCCGGAACATTTTATCCAGTATCTGGAAGAAGATAACCGCCCTCAGGTGACGGCAGATGTGGATTTTGAGAGAGGCATGGGGGTTTCTGTAGGACGTTTGAGAGAAGATACGGTTTACGATTACAAATTTATCGGCCTGTCCCACAATACAGTGAGAGGAGCTGCCGGCGGTGCGGTACTCTGTGCTGAGCTGCTTACGGCTAAGGGCTATATCAAGGCAAAATAGGGACGACCATTTGACATATAAGGAATCAATTGGAAAAAGGGGAAGGGACTTTTATGGCCATCAGGAAAGAATCATTCGGGACAATGCCCAATGGGCAGGAAGTGGAGAAATACGTACTTACCAACAAAAATGGAGTTCAGGCGTCTTTTATTACTCTGGGAGCTGTGTGGGTGTCCATGATGACGCCTGACCGGAATGGAGTCATGGCAGATGTGGTGCTGGGCTACGATACACTGGAGGACTACCGGAAAAATCCGCCTCATTTCGGAGCCCCGATTGGCCGCAATGCCAACCGGATCGGCGGGGCGTCTGTCGCCATTGGGGGAAGAGAGTATAAGCTGGCGGCAAACAATGGCCCTAACAATCTCCACAGCGGGCCGGATCTGTACCATGACCGTCTGTGGAGCTGCAAGGCTGGCGAGAGCGGGGAGGGAGACCGTCTGGATTTCTTCCTTCACAGTCCTGACGGGGATCAGGGATACCCTGGAAACGCAGATATACAGGTAAGCTATACTCTTACCGATGACAACCGCCTTCTTTTGGATTATCATATGGTATGTGATCAGGACACCATTGCCAACTTTACCAATCATAGCTATTTCAATCTGGCAGGCCATGACAGCGGAGATGTAATGGCTCAAAAGGTATGGCTGAATGCTTCCTATTATACTCCGGCCGATGAGGTATCGATCCCTACCGGCGAGCTGGCTCCCGTAGCAGGAACCCCCATGGATTTTACCGCTATGAAGGCGATCGGACGCGATATAGGAGCGGATTTTGAGGCCCTGCGTTTTGGAAATGGATATGATCACAACTGGGTTTTAGATCATAAGGAAGGGGAATTATCCCTGGCAGCTAGAGCATATGATGAGGCCAGCGGCCGCGGTCTGGAGTGCTATACCGATCTTCCGGGCATCCAGTTTTATACAGCTAATTTTCTGAAAGATGAGCTGACGGGCAAAGGGGGAGCCCATTATGATTTCCGCCATGCCTTTTGTTTTGAAACCCAATATTATCCGGATGCGGTACACAAAGCCCATTTTCCTTCCCCAATCCTGAAAGCGGGGGAAACCTATCAGACGAGAACCGTCTACAAATTTACAGTGAAATAAAGACGATTGATCTATAATTGATCTATAAGTGAACCGTCCAGCCTGCCTTTTAAAGATGTTTGTTATCTTTAAGAGACGGGCTGCTGTTGTTTGTATAGCTGAATGGTTCCAAAATATTGTCTGTTACTAAAATGGTATGAAAAAATCTCTCTTTTCATTGCTTCCAATGTTATTTCATGTTATACTGTAAAAATATGTCTGGTGAACGGCAGCTTTGCTTTTGGCAGAACATTGTGTTCGCAGACGGTTTAAGTTTCAGAATAAATGAGGGATTGCATGTCAAAAGCATTATATATAGCAGAAAAGCCCAGTGTAGCCCAGCAGTTTGCCGACGCTTTAAAGCTTCACGGCAGCAGGCGGGACGGATACTTGGAGTCCGGCGATGCAGTAGTGACCTGGTGTGTGGGACATCTGGTGACGATGAGTTATCCGGAAGCCTATGACGCCAGGTTTAAGCGCTGGAGCTTTCAGACCCTTCCATTTTTGCCTGAAGAATTTCGATATGAGGTCATACCGGGAGTGGCGAAGCAGTTTGGTATTGTCAAAGGGCTTCTCACCAGACCGGACATTGATACGATCTACGTGTGTACAGACTCCGGGCGGGAGGGAGAGTACATTTACCGTCTGGTAGCCCAGATGGCGGGAGTGAAGGGAAAAACACAAAAGCGGGTTTGGATCGATTCCCAGACGGAGGAGGAAATTCTTCGCGGAATACGGGAGGCGAAGGATGAGTCGGAGTACGATAATCTGTCGGCTTCGGCTTATCTGAGGGCAAAGGAGGATTATCTCATGGGAATTAATTTTTCCAGAGCTCTGACCCTGAAATATGGACCGGCTGTGTCAAACTATCTGGGGGCTAAGTTTACCGTTCTCTCTGTGGGACGTGTGATGACCTGTGTTTTGGGAATGGTGGTCCGCCGGGAGCGGGAGATCCGTGAATTTGTAAAGACACCTTTCTACCGGGTGATCGGTACGTTTGAGGGAAAGGGAAAAGGCGGAGGAACCGTTCCCTTTGAAGCAGAGTGGAAAGTGACAGAGGGATCTAAGTATTACGGCTCGCCTTATCTTTACAAGGACAACGGTTTTAAGGAGAAGCAGAAAGCAGAGGAGCTGATCGCCTGTCTGATGGAGGATCCGCCTGTGACAGGCACAGTGGTTTCCAAAGGGAAAAAGAAGGAGACGAAAAATCCGCCTCTCCTTTATAATCTGGCAGAGCTGCAAAATGACTGTTCCCGCATGTTTAAGATCAGCCCGGATGAGACCTTGAAGATCGTTCAGGAGCTGTACGAAAAAAAGATGGTCACCTATCCCAGAACGGATGCCAGAGTACTGTCTACGGCGGTGGCAAAGGAGATAGGAAAGAATATCGGCGGGCTGACCTCCTATCCTCCTGTGGCGGATTTTGCTAAGGAAATATTGGAGAAGGGAAGTTTTCGCGGGATTGCAAAAACCCGTTATGTCAATGACAAGCAGATCACAGACCATTACGCCATTGTGCCTACAGGACAGGGTGGAGGAAATATAAGAAGGCTGCAGCCTCTGTCCGAAAAGGTGTATCAAGTAATATGCAGGCGTTTTTTAAGTATTTTTTATCCTCCTGCCGTCTATCAGAAGTACAGTTTGGAGCTGGAGCGTCACCATGAGCATTTCTGCGCCAGCTTTAAGGTGTTGGAGGAACCGGGATATTTGAAGGTGGCAGAAGTCAGCTTTGGAAAGAATGTTGATCGGCCAGATGGTTTCCGGGAAGAAAAAAGCGAGCGGAAAGAGGAAGCAAACGATGGGACAGAAGGGGAGGGGCAGGAGGAAGCCCAAACACAGTCTCCAAAAGTTGACAGATCTGTATTGCTTGCAATGCTTGCAGATTTGAAAAAAAATGATATACTTAGTTTGTCCGGGCTGTCTGTCAAAGAGGGG
>CABQJX010000110.1 GCA_902464595.1 uncultured Lachnoclostridium sp.
CGGTGTCAGCTGGACGCCCCGGGAGCTTCTTGTAAAGAGGGGAAGCCCAAGGCTGTCTTCCAGCTTGCTGATCGCCTTGCTGATGGCAGGCTGGCTTATGTACAGCTCCTTGGCAGCTTTGGATATGTTGCCGGCCTTTGCCACCTCGTAAAAGATCTTGTATTGGGAAAGATTTTGTTCCATGGATATTCCTCCTGGTGTCTATAACAAATTTTCATGGATTGTATTCTTATTATGTATTTTTAGTATAACAAAACTTGTGCTAGAATGTAAAGCACAGATGAAAAAAAGGATGAAAAGGCGTTCCGGGATGCTAAAACAGGAACGCAAAAGGAGGAATAGACAATGGGAATGACCATGAGCCAGAAAATATTAGCAGCCCATGCGGGACTTGAGGAGGTCAAGGCAGGACAGCTGATCGAGGCAGATCTGGATCTGGTGCTGGGAAATGACATCACTTCTCCGGTAGCCATTAATGAGATGAAAAAAATGGATCGGAAGACAGTGTTTGATAAGGATAAGATCGCCCTGGTGATGGACCATTTTATCCCTAATAAAGATATTAAATCAGCAGAAAACTGTAAGTGCTGCAGGGAATTTGCCTGCCGTCATGAGATTTCTAACTATTTTGATGTAGGTGAAATGGGAATTGAACATGCCCTTCTTCCGGAAAAAGGGCTGGTAGTAGTCGGGGATGCAGTGATTGGGGCGGATTCCCACACATGTACCTACGGAGCCCTGGGCGCTTTCTCCACAGGAGTGGGAAGCACCGATATGGCAGCGGGTATGGTGACGGGGAAAGCATGGTTCAAAGTACCCTCCGCCCTCCGGTTTGAACTGGTGGGGGCTCCCTCTAAGTGGGTCAGCGGCAAGGATGTGATCCTTCATATCATTGGAATGATCGGGGTGGACGGAGCCCTGTATAAATCCATGGAATTTACAGGGGAGGGAGTTAAGAACCTGTCCATGGACGACCGCTTTACCATCTGCAATATGGCCATTGAGGCGGGCGGAAAAAATGGTATTTTCCCGGTTGACGAAAAGACCATTGCCTATATGAAGGACCATTCCCAGAGGGAATTTACAGCATATGAGGCGGATGAGGATGCCGAGTATGAAAAGACATATGTGATCGATCTGTCCCAGCTGAAACCGACCGTATCTTTCCCCCATCTTCCATCCAATACCCGCCTGGCAGAGGAATCGGGGGAGGTGAAGGTCGATCAGGTGGTGATCGGATCCTGCACCAATGGACGGATTGATGATATGCGCATCGCCGCTCAGGTGTTAAAGGGAAGAAAAGTGGAAAAGGGAGTGCGCTGCATTGTGATCCCGGCCACCCAATCCATTTATTTACAGGCCATGAGAGAGGGACTTTTGGAGACCTTTATCGAGGCTGGCGCAGTAGTCAGCACCCCTACCTGCGGTCCCTGCCTTGGAGGATATATGGGCATTCTTGCAGCGGGAGAGCGGTGCATCTCCACGACCAACCGAAACTTTGTGGGCCGTATGGGACATGTGGATTCCGAGGTTTATCTGGCAAGCCCGGCGGTGGCAGCGGCCAGCGCGACAGCAGGACGGATCGTGACCCCGGATCAGCTGGAAGATATGCAGTAACATAGGGGAAACGAAAAGACAGGATAATGATCGGAAAGGAAAAATAAGACATGAACGCACATGGAAGGGTTTTTAAATACGGCGATAATGTGGATACGGATGTGATCATTCCGGCCAGATACTTAAACGCTACCAGGGGCGAGGAGCTGGCAAAGCACTGTATGGAGGATATTGATAAGGAGTTTGTAAATAAGGTAAAAAAAGGCGACATCATCGTGGCGGACAAAAACTTTGGCTGCGGCTCCTCCAGGGAGCATGCTCCCTTAGCCATCAAATGCGCT
The DNA here is from genome assembly GCA_902464595.1 of uncultured Lachnoclostridium sp. GTDB lineage: Bacteria > Bacillota > Clostridia > Lachnospirales > Lachnospiraceae > Enterocloster. Next base: position 1,899 of record CABQJX010000110.1, read on the forward strand.
GGGGTCAGCTGTGTGATCGCGGAAACATTTGCACGTATTTTCTACCGCAATGCCATTAATATCGGGCTTCCTATCATCGAATGCCCTGAGGCCGCAGTGGCCATCAGGGACGGAGACGATGTGGAGGTAGATTTTGATACGGGTGTGATCACAGATCATACGAGGGGAGAGACCTACCAGGGCCAGTCTTTTCCTCCTTTTATGCAGAAGATCATTGCTGCCGGAGGGCTGGTCAATTATATCAACGGAAAATAGGGGCCCAATCTTCCCTGTTTCCGGCCAGGCGGATAAAGGCATCCATTTCCCTGGTCACCCATTTGTCCTTGTGGTAGACGATCTGCCGCCAGGTACGCATGTAGAAATTTTTGGCATCGAGAAGGGCAAGCTCACCCTTTTCGATGTCTTTGTGAATGGTAAATTCCGGAAGGAAAGATACGCCCAGATTTTTTCGCAGCAGATTGATAATAAATTCCGTGCTGCCAATCTCGAGAAAGGGGTGGATCTCCTTCCCCTGAGCCGCCAGATACTGGTCCAGTATGAACCGGTAGCTGGCATTTTTTTCGGTCAAAATAAAAGGCTGGGCGATGATCTCATCCAGGCTCAGAGGCCCTTGTCCTACAACCGGATTTTGTGAGGAGGTGACAAATACAATATCCTCCGGCTCCTCCAGAACCTTGATCCATTTATTGTCATAGCGCCGTTTGTCCAGGAAATATACCATGTCGATGGCATTCCGGTTCATCATTTCCAGAAGGGTTTCCGGAGAATCCGTGATGATGCTCACATTGACTTTTGGATAGAGGGTATGATACTTTCTCAAAAGCTCCGGGAAAATCGTAGCGCAGATGGACTCAATGGTTCCCAGGCAGAGGCTTCCCGTAAGTTCGTCTCCATGGGCGGTCGCCTCTTTGGCCTGTTCGATCTCATTCATGATGGAGACTGCGTGACCGTAAAAGAGGGCGCCCTGGTGAGTCAGGGTGGTCTGTTTTCCGATGCGGTCAAAAAGATGTACCTTTAATTCTTCCTCCAGCTGTTTGATCTGGATGGTCACAGCTGCCTGGGAATACCCCAGGCGTTTTGCTGCCTTGGAAAAGCTGTTTAGCTGGGCCACTTGAAGGAAGGTGGCGATTTCTCTTAATTCCATGGATGGGTCTCCTTTCGTGCTGTAAAGACGAAAAAGTATTATAAAAATTTTTAAATGATATCATAAAAACATTAAATTTTACAACCATATAGTTTTATGTTACAGTAATAGCAGTTGGAAATCAATACCAAATCGTCACAAGTATTTACACGCAATAAGGGGAAAGGAATCGGATCATTATGGAGAAGTCAAATGTAAAGTACAGCGCTTATGTGCAGATCTTAAAGGAGGAGCTGCTTCCCGCTATGGGATGTACAGAGCCTATCGCCTTGGCTTATGCAGCAGCCGTTGCCAGAAAGGTATTAGGGGAGCTTCCGGATCGGGTGGTGATCGGAGCCAGCGGCAGCATTATCAAAAATGTAAAATCTGTTATCGTGCCTAACACAGACCACTTAAAGGGAATCCCGGCCGCAGCCACAGCCGGTATTGTAGCAGGAGACCCGGATAAGGAGTTAGAGGTCATCGCACAGGTGGATCCGGAGAAGATCCCTCAGATGAAGGAGTTCTTAGACAAGACGGAGATCACGGTGGAGCACGTGGACAACGGAATTACATTTGACATCATTGTCACCCTGTATAAGGGAGAATCCTATTCCAAAGTCCGCATTGCAAATTACCATACAAATATTGTGCTGATCGAGAAGAACGGCGAGATCTTAAAGGAGATCCAGGTGGCAGGAGAGGACGAAGAAGGGCTTACGGACCGCAGCCTGTTAAACATGGAAGACATCTGGGATTTCATCAACACAGTGGATATTGCAGATATTAAGGAAGTCCTTGACCGTCAGATCCAGTACAACTGGGCGATCGCAGAGGAAGGGATCCGGGGCGATTACGGCGCAAACATCGGTTCTGTACTCTTAGATATGTCCGGCGACAATGTGCGCACCAGAGCAAAGGCTATGGCGGCAGCTGGCTCCGACGCCAGAATGAATGGCTGTGAGCTTCCAGTCATCATCAATTCAGGAAGCGGAAACCAGGGAATCACGGCTTCCGTTCCGGTTTTGGTTTATGCAAAGGAGCTGAAGGCAAGCGAGGATAAAATGTACCGCGCTCTGGCCCTGTCCAATCTGACCGCCATTCATCAGAAGACTCCCATCGGAAGGCTTTCCGCTTACTGCGGCGCTGTCAGCGCAGGAGCAGGAGCAGGCGCCGGTATCGCATATCTGTGCGGAGGCGGCTTTAAGGAAGTAACCCACACCGTAGTAAATGCATTGGCTATTGTTTCCGGTATTGTGTGCGACGGCGCGAAGGCATCCTGTGCAGCAAAGATCGCTTCTGCAGTCGATGCAGGTATCCTGGGCTACAATATGTACAAGAGAGGACAGCAGTTCCGCGGCGGCGACGGCATTGTCACGAAGGGAATTGAGGGAACTCTGAAGAATGTAGGCCGTTTGGGCAAGGAAGGTATGAAGGAGACCAATGAGGAGATCATTAAGATCATGATCGGAGACTAATTGGAAAAAGCATAGATCTCAGGGAAATCGTTTCACGGGGGCAGGTCAGAATATGGCCTGTCCCTATTTTTATTTGGGTTCTGGCTTCCTGACAGCCCCGGTTTTGTTATCACAGGCTGGGCGTCCGTTTTTGGCAAAACATCATCGTTATTGAAAATGTTTTTTATTTTATAAAAAACTTGAAAATAGTTTCCTTCATGCTATACTGAAAGAAGAATGGCGGAAGGATAATGGCAGGGGATCGCGCGAAATAAAAGGAGGCGTCCAAGGAGCCCTCCCCTGGGCGGTTGAGAGAAAGGAGAAGAAGGATGAGGATTCAGGGAAAACGGATTTGGATTGCGGGACAGTTTATGGAAGCACAGTTGGAAGTGGAAAATGGGAAGATCTGCTGTGTGCAGGAGTACGGTTCCTGGGAGGCGGATGTGGATTACGGGGATAAACGGGTGGTTCCCGGCTTTATTGACCTGCATACACATGGGGCATACGGATTTGACACCAATGACGGGGAGCCGGAGGGACTGCGCCGGTGGACGCGGCAGATCCCGGAGGAAGGAGTGACCTCCTTTCTTCCAACTACTGTTACCCAGATGCCGGAGGTGCTTCGGGCGGCGGTGGCTAATGTGGCAGAAGTGGCGTCTGCCGGGTATGAGGGAGCGGAGATTTTGGGAATCCATTTTGAAGGCCCGTACCTGGATATGGAATACAAGGGAGCCCAGCCTCCGGAAGCCATTGCAGAGCCGTCTGTAGAACAGTTTGAGGAATACCAGGAGGCAGCTAAGGGGATGATCCGCTATATCACCCTTGCGCCGGAACGGGACAAGGATCACGCTCTTACCCGGTACTGTGCATCTCATGGAGTGGTGGTGAGTATGGGCCACTCAGCCGCAGACTACAGGGAGGCCCTATTGGGGATCGCCAACGGAGCTTCCTCCATGACACATGTTTATAATGGAATGACGCCCTATCATCACAGGAAACCTGGTCTGGTGGGAGCTGCCTTCCGGGTGCGGGATATTTATGGGGAGCTGATCTGTGACGGCTGTCATTCCCATCTGGCGGCGGTGAACAATTTTTTTGCTGCCAAAGGGCGGGATTATGGGATCATGGTCAGCGACTCCCTCAGGGCAAAGCATTGTCCTCCGGGAGGAAACTATCAGCTGGGAGGCCATGACATTGAGATCGGTGAGGATGGCCTGGCCCGTCTGAAGGGAACGGATACCATTGCAGGAAGTACCCTTTCCATAAACCGGGGGCTCAAAATCCTGGTAGAGGAAGCGCTTATCCCCTTCGATGCAGCTTTAAATTCCTGCACTCTGAATCCGGCCCGCTGTCTGGGGGAAGATGGCAGAAAGGGACGGATCGGGGCCGGCTGCGACGCGGATCTTGCGGTGTTAGATGATGATTACCGGGTGATCCAGACATGGTGCCGCGGAAAGGCCATGCTGCCGGAGCAGTAAAAGTTTCCTCTCTGCCGGCTTGCTGGCGGGAGGGAAGGGAAAAAGCCACGAAAAGGACGGAAATGGGGAAACTCAAGGGGAAAAGGGCTTGCAATTGGGTTGATATGATGGTATAGTATGTATTGATAACTAATGTAGATGATGGATCAAAGAGTGGGCGGCAGTCCACTCTTTCGTTTTGAAAAGACAGGAAGGTGGTGGAACAATGGGAAAAAAGGAAAGTTATGAGAGCCGTGTGGAGAGCTATCTCCTCCCTTTGATGGAGCAGCATGGATTTGAGCTGGTAGATGTAGAGTATGTAAAGGAAGCGGGAACCTGGTATCTGAGAGCTTATATAGATAAGGAAGGCGGCATCGCCGTTGATGACTGTGAGGTGATCAGCAGAAAGCTCAGCGACTGGCTGGACAAGGAAGATTTCATCGACGAAAGCTATATTTTAGAGGTCAGCTCACCAGGGTTAGGACGTCCTCTGAAAAAGGAAAAGGACTTTGCCAGAAGCCTGGGAAAGGATGTGGAGGTAAGGCTTTACCGCCAGCTGAACCGGCAGAAGGAATTTACTGGGGTATTGAGCGCATATGATGAGAGTACTGTGACTCTGACCATGGAGGATGAAAGCCAGATGGTATTTGAGAGAGGGGATATTGCCCTGATCCGTCTGGCCCTGGATTTTTAACTTGAACATTCACATGCTGAGGCATGAATAGGAGGATAACATGAACAAGGAACTGTTAGAGGCAATGGAAGTTTTGGAGAAGGAGAAGAACATTTCCAAGGAAACGCTCATTGAAGCCATTGAGAACTCCTTACTGACCGCCTGCAAAAACCATTTTGGAAAATCCGACAATATCCGGGTCACAGTAAATCCAACGACCTGTGATTTCGCTGTGTATGCGGAGAAGATCGTAGTGGAGACGGTAGAGGATGACTGCCTGGAGATCAGCCTGGCAGATGCAAAGATGATGAATCCTAAGTATGATCTGGGTGACACGGTGCAGATTCCTCTTGATTCCAAGAAATTTGGCCGTATTGCCACACAGAATGCCAAAAATGTGATCTTGCAGAAGATCCGCGAGGAGGAGCGTCACGCGCTGTACAATGAATATTTCATGAAGGAAAAGGACATCATGACCGGAACGGTACAGCGTTATCTGGGCAAGAACGTGAGCATCAACTTAGGAAGAGTGGATGCAGTCTTAAATGAAAGCGAGCAGGTGAAGGGAGAAACCTTCCGCCCCACAGAACGTGTGAAGGTATATGTGGTGGAAGTGAAGGATACCCCCAAGGGCCCCAGGATTTCCGTATCCAGAACGCATCCGGATCTGGTAAAGCGCCTCTTTGAGTCTGAGGTGGCAGAGGTCCGCGATGGAACGGTAGAGATCAAGGCCATTGCCAGAGAGGCTGGCTCCAGAACTAAGATCGCTGTTAAGTCCAATGATGCCAACGTAGATCCCGTAGGAGCCTGCGTGGGATTAAACGGTTCCCGTGTAAATTCTGTGGTAAACGAGTTAAAGGGAGAGAAGATCGATATTATCAACTGGGATGACAATCCAGCTTATCTGATCGAAAATGCCCTCAGCCCTGCAAAGGTGATCTGCGTAGTGGCTGACGAGGAAGAACGGGAGGCTCAGGTTATTGTTCCTGATTACCAGCTGTCCTTAGCCATCGGCAAGGAGGGACAGAACGCCAGACTGGCTGCGAGACTTACCGGCTTTAAGATCGATATTAAGAGCGAAACACAGGCAAAGGAACTGGGATTATTTGAGCAGATGGGATTGCAGTACGGCGATGCTCCGGCTCCGGCACAGGAGGAGATGGCCCAGGATCAGGAAGATGAGATTCCTGAGGAAGGGTATGATGCGCAGGAAGCAGGAGAAGAAGGTCTGGAATAGAGGCTGCAAAAGAGGCTGCAAAAGGTTAGGAGTGATGTAGGTGACCGGAAAGAAGATCCCTCTCAGGCAGTGTATCGGCTGTCAGGAAATGAAGAATAAAAAAGAAATGATCCGGGTGATCAAGACCGCTGAGGGCGAGATCATGTTGGACGCCACAGGCCGCAAAAACGGCAGAGGCGCGTATCTGTGCCCCTCTATGGAATGTCTCAGAAAAGCCACAAAGGGAAAGGGACTGGAGCGTTCCTTTAAAATGGCTATCCCCAAAGAGGTATATGAGGCTCTGGAAAAGGAGATGGAAGAAATTGGCAGATAACAGAAGGCTTTTGAGCCTGATCGGCATTGCCACAAGGGCGAGAAAGGTGGTCAGCGGTGAATTTTCCACGGAGCGTTCTGTAAAGAGCGGAAAATCCTGTCTGGTCATTGTCTCAGAGGAAGCGTCAGAGAATACGAAGAAAAAGTTTATCAACATGTGTGATCACTATAAAGTCCCAATCTATCTGTTTGGGACAAAAGATGAGCTGGGCCATGCCATGGGGCAGGAGTTCAGGGCATCCCTGTCTGTGGAGGATGGGGGCCTTGCAAAGGCGATGGTGGAACGAATGAATATGAACGGAGGCAGCGTGAATGAGAGTTAGTGAACTGGCAAATGAGCTGGGAAAGACCAGTAAAGAAATATTAGAGATCATAAAATCAAAAGACAAGTCCGCTGTATTATATGCGGCATCAAATGTGACAAAGGAGCAGGAGGGCATCGTCCGTTCCTTTGCAGGACAGAAGAAGGAGGGAAAGGCAGAGACTGCTGGAGCTTCTAAGACAGAGGCTGCGAAGCAGGAAGCTCCTAAGGATCAGGAGGGCGCAGGCAAGACAGAGCCGGCTAAGAAGAAGCTGACTGCTGTTTTCCGCCCTCAGAATGCAAAGCAGCAGATCAAGCGTCCAGTGCCGCCGAAATCCCAGGCTGCGCCTAAGGCCAGTGAGGAGCCGGTAAAGGCACAGGAGGCTGAGGCCGCACCAAAGGCACAGGCTGTGTCTGAGCCTTCTGCTTCCCAGTCCGCTCCTGCTGCGAGTGAGCAGGTGCGTGCTCAGGAGAATCCGTCAGCTTCAAATGCCAGCCGGGACAGCCGTCAGGGAAGCTTTGGCGGAAACCGCGATGGAAACAGAGATGGCCGCCAGGGAGGTTTTTCCGGCCGTGATGGAAACAGAGATGGCCGCCAGGGAGGTTTTTCCGGCCGTGATGGAAACAGAG
>CABQJX010000111.1 GCA_902464595.1 uncultured Lachnoclostridium sp.
GTATGAAGCAGGCCCTGATAAGAGACAAAAGATACCCGAACCTGTACCTGCTGCCTTCCGCTCAGACGCGGGACAAGACTGCGGTGAAACCAGAGCAGATGATCAAGCTGGTGGATGACCTGCGGGAGGAGTTTGACTACATACTCCTTGATTGTCCGGCTGGCATCGAACAGGGGTTTTATAATGCCATTGCGGGAGCGGATCGTGCACTGGTAGTCACAACGCCTGAGGTTTCTGCCATACGCGATGCGGATCGGATCATAGGCCTTCTGGAACACAGTGAGATCGGAGAGATCGATCTGATCGTCAACCGGATCCGGGCGGATATGGTCCGGCGGGGAGACATGATGTCCCTGAATGATGTCACGGATATTCTGGCGGTAAATGTTATCGGCGCTGTGCCGGATGACGAGAATATCGTTATTTCCACCAATCAGGGGGAGCCTTTGGTGGGACTGGGATCTTTAGCGGGACAGGCTTACCTGGATATTTGCCGCAGGGTATTGGGGGAGAGCGTACCTGTGCGCTGCCCTGGAGAACAGGAACCTTTTTTTGCCCGGCTGCGAGCTATGTTAAAAAGAGCGTAGAAGGGTGGTGTCCGGGGTGAGATGGTTTGAAAGCCTGCCTGTCAGGCGTTCCGGCCAGACTGCCAAAATGCGGCTGAAGCTTCTGCTGGTGTCCGATAAGGCAGGTTGCTCGCCGGAAATGATACAGATGATAAAAGATGACGTGATCCACGTTATTTCAAAGTATATGGAGATAGAAAAGGATAGAGTTCAAATTCAGATCGACGGGGAGAGAGCTGCTCTCACAGCCAGAGGGCAGCTTCCCGTGCTTCATGCCAACATACCAATTCGTTCCATATCGAATAAGGGGCTTTACTAAGATATGTTTTTGGATTACGATTTCAGACATTTTAATTTTCGGCTTGTTGCTTATATCGCTGCCCTCAACGTCATTGGCGTTCTTGTCTTGTGCAGCGCTACCAACATGGATGGAATAGCAGTGAACAAGCAGCTTTTAGGCGTATTTATTGGTCTGGCAGCAGCCATCGGTCTTTCTTTGGTGGACTATCACCGGATCTTAGGTTTTTCTATGATCATATACGGTCTGTGCATCGCCAGTTTGGCTGCGGTTCTTATATGGGGCAAAAATGTAAGCGGAGCGACCCGTTGGATCGAACTTCCGCTGATCGGACAGCTCCAGCCATCTGAGTTTGTAAAAATTGGACTGATCATTGTTTTTTCCTGGTATTTTATGAAATACCAGGAAAAAATAAATCAGGTGGTCACGGTCCTTTTTGCAGCTCTGCTTTTTTTGATCCCTGTGGGACTGATCTTTGAACAGCCAAATCTGTCAACCTGTCTTGTCACACTGGTCATGGTTCTCGGGATCGTATTTGCCAGTGGGATCAGCTATAAATGGATCGGCGGAACTCTTGCAGTGGCAATCCCGTCTATCGGGGCGTTTATTTATCTTTTGCTTCATGGCATGATCCCTTTCATCAAGCCCTATCAGGCAGGCCGTATCTTAGCGTGGTTTTATCCGGAACAGTATGGTGAAGCACGTTATCAGCAGGACAATTCCATTATCGCGATTGGTTCCGGCCAGCTAAAGGGAAAGGGGCTGTTCAATACCACCATTGCTTCTGTGAAAAACGGTAACTTTCTCGCAGAAGAACAGACGGATTTTATTTTTGCAGTGATCGGTGAGGAATTAGGCTTTATCGGCTGTGCCGCGGTCATCTGTCTTTATCTTTTGATCGTATACGAATGCCTGATGATGGCTGCCAGAGCAAGAGATTTGGCCGGCCGCTTGATCTGTGTGGGAATGGCCACACTGATCGCTTTTCAATCTTTCGCCAATATCGCGGTGGCCACAGGCATTTTCCCAAATACAGGGCTTCCCCTTCCGTTTATCAGCTTCGGAAGCAGCTCTCTGATCAGTATATTTTTAGGAATTGGTCTGGTCCTCAATGTAGGACTTCAGAGAGAAGCAAGACATATTTAATCCAAGGAGGGTTTATTCAATATGACAATTGGTTTGATCGCACATAATGCAAAAAAGAAATTGATGCAGAATTTCTGCATCGCCTACAGAGGAATCCTGAGTAAAAATACACTTTACGCCACAGGCACAACCGGCCGCCTGATCGAGGAGGTTGCCAACTTAAATATCCATAAGTATCTGGCCGGACATCTGGGCGGAATCCAGCAGATGGCAGCTCAGATCGAGCACAATCAGATGGATCTGGTGATCTTTCTCCGTGATCCACAGACCCCCAAATCCCACGAGCCTGACGTAAATGATGTTGTCCGCCTGTGTGATATTTATAATATCCCTCTGGCCACAAATCTTGCTTCTGCCGAGCTTCTCATCAAGGCTCTTGACCGTGGAGATATGGAGTGGAGAGAGGTGCTCCGCTGATGAAAAAGCTGACGAGAGCTGTCTGCACTGCTTTTCTTCTGGGTATGGTTTCCTTTCAAGCCACAGGATGTTTGTCCGGCATCAAGGAGCCCTATGATCTGGAACAGGCGGTAGGGAATATTGGATCAGCAGGCGCAAAAGAACGCTATGCCGACGGTTTTGCCTCTGACCTTTGTGTGGTGGAAGATGAAAGCCTGTTTCATCAAGAGGAAGTCACATCGGAAGCAGCAGCCCTCTTTGACCTGAAGAACAGAGAAACCTTATACAGCAAATCTGCCTTTGAGCGGATGCAGCCAGCCAGTATTACAAAGGTAATGACCGCTCTTGTTGCCATCAAAGAAGGGGATTTAAACGACCGGGTAGTGGTAACAGAGGATGCTGTGATCACAGAATCTGGAGCCACCCTGTGTGGAATCGAGCCAGGCGATACCCTGACTCTGGAACAGCTTCTCTATGGTCTTATGCTTCCCTCCGGGAACGATGCCGGTGCAGCAATTGCCGTACATATGGCGGGAAGTATCGAAAAATTTGCTGATATGATGAACGCGGAAGCGGCTTCCCTGGGAGCTACTGCCACTCATTTTGTCAATCCCCATGGATTGGCTGATCCCGAGCACTACACTACGGCTTATGACCTTTATCTTATTTTCAATGAAGCTTTAAAATATCCGGCATTCCGTAAGGTGGTGGGAACAACCGCTTACACGGCTAACTATCATAATAAAGACAGCCAGCCGGTTTCCAAAACATGGAAAGGCGGAAACTGGTTTATGACTGGCGAGAGGGAAACTCCGGAAGGATTAACTGTGTTCGGCGGAAAAACAGGAACAACCCAAGCGGCCGGCTACTGCCTTATTATGGCCTCCAGGGACGAAGCAGACCGGGAATATATCTCCGTTGTATTAAAATCAGACAGCCGTCCTCACTTATACGATAATATGACAAATATAATTTCTAAAATCGTCAAATAGTGATTGCGTTTTCTATGAATTTATACTATAATTAGAGTAATCTTAATTGATTTTTTATACAACATATATAACTCAAGGAGGAGATTGGTATGGTTCAGATTATTGCAGGAAAAAAGGGTAAGGGCAAGACAAAACATCTGTTGGACATGGCCAATGCAGCGATCAAGGGTGCAAACGGCACTGTAGTGTATCTGGATAAAAGTTCACAGCACATGTATGAGTTGAACAATAGGATCCGCCTCATCAACGTTAACGAGTTCCCGATTACAAGCAGCGAGGGATTCTTAGGTTTTATTTGCGGTATCATCTCTCAGGATCACGACCTGGAGACCATGTATCTTGACAGCTTCTTAAAGCTTTCCTGCCTGGAGGGGGCTGATATTTCTGATACATACACGACATTGAAAAATATCGGTGAAAAGTATCATGTTACCTTTGTACTGAGCATTTCCATGGATGCGGAAGAACTTCCTGAATGTGCAAAGGGTGATGTGGTCATTTCACTGTAGTTATACAGTATTTTCATATTGTTATACATTGTAATCGTACGTCATTTATGATAAAATACTGACAGGAGTCATAGGGCTGCCAACCTGCTGGGATTAAAATGCCTGGCATGGAGGGCAGCCTTTTGATAATCGTTTCCTGACATAACCTTTGGAACAAAAGGAGAGCCGGCTCTATGGCAAAAAAGAAAAGCAAAAAGATCATACGGTATCGCAGGCCCCTGAATATCAATGTGGGAATGATCATTTTCGCCTCTATTTTCCTATATCTTATATTCAGTGTTTTTACCTATCTGAACCGGGAAAAGATCCAGTTTTATGAGGTAGTGGAAGGAGGAATTGTCAATAACCGCACCTATCAGGGGCTGATTTTAAGGGAAGAACAAATTCGCACTGCAGACCGTTCTGGGCACATAAACTATTATCTGATGGAGGGAAAACGCGCTTCTGTAGGAAGCCGGATCTATTCACTGGACGAGACAGGACAGCTGGAGGCTCTTCTGAAAGAAAATTCTGAGGAGGGAAACAGCCTTTCTGAGGAAGGAATATCAGACTTAAAGAAGCAGCTTTCCTCTTTTGTTATGTCTTTTAAGGATCAGGAGTTCCGTTCTGTGTATGATGCCAGGATCGCCCTGGAAGCAGCTGTCATGGAGCATTCCAGCTTCAGCGCCCTGGATCAGCTGGATCAGCTGGCTAAAGACTCCGGAGCCGTTTTTGAGCAGGTACACTCTGACGTTTCCGGAGTTGTATCTTATGGTATTGATTCCTATGAATCTATGAAGCCGGAGGATGTGGAGGTTTCCAGCTTTGACCGCAGCGCATATTCCAAAACAGTACATAAATCAGGGGATTTGATCGAAAGCGGAGCGCCTGCTTATAAGATCGTCACCTCAGAAAATTGGTCTATCCTTTTTCCGCTGAGCGATGAGGACCGGCAGCTGTACCAGGATCAGACCAGCCTCACAGTCCATTTCCAGGGGGAATCCCTGACTACCCAGGCCGCATATTCCACTGTAACAGGAAAAGATGGGGCTGCCTATGGGAAATTGGATTTTACCAAATATATGGAACCGTTTATTTCAGAACGCTTTGTGGACTTTGAGATCAGGGTAGACCAGGCAGACGGTTTGAAGATACCAGTAAGCGCAGTGACGGAAAAGAGTTTCTATCTGATCCCAGTGGATTACAGGACCCAGGGAGGAGATTCCACGGAAGGCGGGTTCAACAAAGAAGTTTACACAGAAAGCGGAACTTCGGTAGTGTTTGTCCCAACAACGATCTACTATTCCGACGATGAATTTTATTATGTGGATGCAGACGAAGAAGATGGATTGAAAGCTGGGGATTATGTGGTGGGCTCCCAGGCCTCTGACCGGTATCAGATCGGACGCACTGCTTCCCTGAAGGGCGTTTATAATATTAATAAGGGTTATACCGTTTTCAAACAGATTGATATACTGGATTCAAACAGTGAGTACTATACGGTCCGCCGCAATACTTCCTATGGTCTGTCCGTATATGATCATATTGTCTTAGATGCCTCCCTGGTGGAGGAAGGGCAGCTGCTGTATCAGTAAGAAAGAGAGGATATGCAATAATGGAGACGAATGGAATCGTAAGGGAAAACCTTCAAAAAGTGAGAGAAAATATAGAGAGCGCCTGTCGGCGGTCAGGGAGAGATCCAAAAGAGGTCACACTGATCGCAGTATCCAAAACAAAACCCGTTCCTCTGCTCCTTGAGGCATATGAAAAGGGTGAAAGGGACTTTGGAGAAAATAAGGTGCAGGAGATCTTAGCCAAAAAGCCAGAGATGCCTGAGGATATCCGCTGGCATATGATTGGACACCTGCAGCGGAACAAGGTTCATCAGGTGGTGGATCAGGCAGTTCTCATACATTCTGTGGATTCTCTGCGCCTGGCCCAGCAGATTGAACAGGAATCTGCCAAAAAAGGCATAGAGACGGACATTCTTCTGGAGGTCAATGTGGCCAGGGAGGAGAGCAAATATGGCTTTTTGTTGGAAGAAGTGGAAGATGCAGTCATGACCATTAAGGATTTTCCCCATGTACATATACGGGGGCTGATGACAATTGCGCCATTTGTTGAGAATCCTGAGGAAAATCGTCCTGTTTTTAAAAAATTATTTGAATTAGCTGTTGACATAGGTAAGAAAAACATTGATAATGTTACTATGAGTGCGCTTTCGATGGGTATGACTGGGGATTATGAAGTTGCCATCGAGGAGGGAGCTACCATTGTACGGGTTGGCACAGGGATTTTCGGCGCGCGATAAGGTGTTCCTTTCCCCAGAAGGTACGCCATAGAGAGATTGGAGAGAGTAAGATGAGTCTGTTAGGTAAGTTAATGGATACCATGAGATTAACTTCTGACGAAGAAGAAGAGTATTACCTGGATGGGGATGATGATTTTGAGGACGAGCCTCCGCGCAAAGGGTTGTTTTCAAAGAAAAATACAGAATATGATGATGAAGATGAACAGGAAAAGCCTCGATTTTTAGGGCGTTCCAACCCCAAGGTAGTTCCCATGCGCCGCAGCATGGAGGTGACAATGATCAAGCCAACTTCCATGGATGATTCCAGAGACATCTGCGATTACCTCCTGGCTGGAAAGGCCGTAGTGCTGAATATGGAGGGAATACATACGGAGGTAGCCCAGAGGATCATTGATTTTACCTCAGGTGCTACGTATTCCATGAATGGAAACCTGCAGAAGATTTCAAATTATATCTTCATTGCCACTCCAGACTCCGTAGAGCTGTCCGGCGATTTCCAGGATATACTGGCAGCTGGAAACGCTATGGGTATGGACGTGTCCGGATTAAATATCCGTTTGTAACATTTTGAACAATCTGCAAAACTAAAGAAAGTCCTTAGGACAAGCATGCGGCAGACCCTATACGTCTGCCGATTGTATTGTCAGAAGGAAGATTTTAGGAGGAAACGGCAATGACTGACGACCGATTACATGTACACAACCAGGGCAGCAGGATTTACGATATTGTATTGTCCCAGTCCTTTGACGGCTTAAAGGATGAGGTTATGGGACTTCCCATAAAGGGACATAAGATCTGTATTGTAACGGATTCCCATGTAGCTCCCCTCTATTTGGAGGAGGTAAAAGATATTCTGTCCCAGTGCTGTGAACGTGTCAGTGTATTTATCTTCCCCGCAGGAGAGGAAAATAAAAATCTGGATACGGTAAGGAATCTGTACGAACATTTGATCTTAGAACATTTTGACCGCAAAGACATGTTGGCCGCTTTGGGCGGAGGAGTGGTAGGAGATCTGTGCGGCTTTGCCGCCGCCACATATCTTCGGGGGATTCCCTTTATCCAGATCCCGACCACCCTTTTATCCCAGGTAGATTCCAGCATTGGCGGAAAAACAGGTGTGGATTTTGATGCTTACAAAAATATGGTGGGCGCTTTTCACATGCCAAAGCTGGTGTATGCCAATCTGAGCACCCTTTTAAGCCTTCCCCTGGAGCAGTTTACCTCGGGCATGGGAGAGGTTGTAAAACACGGACTCATCAAAAACAGGGATTATTATGAATGGTTAAAGGATAACAGAGGCCGTATCATGAACCGTGAGCTGGATATATGTCAGGCTATGGTTTTAGAGAGCTGCCGGATCAAACGAGAGGTTGTGGAGCTTGACCCTACAGAAAAAGGGGATCGTGCGCTCCTCAACTTTGGGCATACCTTAGGCCATGCAGTAGAAAAGCTGGAGCACTTTACCATGTATCACGGCCATTGTGTGGGATTAGGCTGCATCGCCGCTGCCCGGATTTCCCAGTTAAAAGGATTTCTGAATGAGGAAGAAGCTGCTGACATTGAACATACCTTCCGGTCCTTCGGTACACCTGAAAAAGATTTGGGACTGTCCTGGGAGGAGGTTTTAAAAGCTGCCCAAAGCGATAAAAAGACAGAGGCTGGAGTGATCCGCTTTGTGCTGCTGAAAGCCATCGGACAGGCAGTAGTAGACTCTAATGTAACAGAAGAACAGATGAGAGCAGGATTTGAACAGATGGGAGGGGAGAGAGTATGACACAGCAAAAAAAATCGCTTCTGACCCGTTTTATAATCGGCTTTGTAATATTAGTAGGGTTAGATCAATGGACGAAAGGTCTGGCTGTCCGCTTTTTAAAGGATCAGGAGCCAGTGGTTGTCTTAAAAGGTGTGTTTGAATTTTTTTACTCGGAAAACAGAGGAGCCGCCTTTGGGATGCTGCAGGGGAGGCAGGTATTCTTTTTTCTGATCGCTGTCGCTGTGCTGGCTGCCGTTTTCTATTTAATGTTAAAAATGCCTGCTGACCAGAAATATCGTCCCCTGGCGGTGTGTCTGATGCTGGTTGTATCCGGTGCTGTGGGAAATATGATTGACCGGGTTACGCAGCAGTATGTGGTGGATTTCCTTTATTTTTCCCTTATTGATTTTCCTATTTTTAATGTAGCGGACTGCTATGTTACGATTGGGGCTGCGCTCCTGGTGATCCTTCTTACTTTTTATTATAAGGAAGAAGATCTTTCCTGCTTTTCCTTCAAAAGAGCAGGGGAACAGAAGGAGGATCAGGATTGATACAGGAATTTTTTCCCACAGATATGGAAGATGATCTGCGGATCGACAAATATCTGGCGGATGCCTGCCCGGAGCTCAGCCGTTCCTATATACAGAAGCTTTTAAAATCCGGCCAGGTGTTAGTCAATGGAAAGCAGGTAAAAGCAAGCTTTGAGGTTTCAGAAAATGACCGTATCTCCTTAGATGTGCCGGAGGCGGTAGAGCCGGAGATCGAAGCAGAGCCTATGGATCTGGATATTCTTTATGAAGATCCGGATATAATCCTCGTTAACAAGCCAAAGGGAATGGTCGTTCACCCAGCCCCAGGCCATTACAGCCATACCCTGGTAAACGGACTAATGGATCACTGCCGTGGCCAGCTCTCTGGAATCAATGGTGTTATGCGCCCTGGGATTGTCCACCGGATTGACCGGGATACCACCGGGATCCTGATCGTGTGTAAAAATAACATGGCTCACAATTCCATTGCCGCCCAGCTGAAAGAGCATTCTATTACCAGACGTTATCAGGCCATCGTCCACGGCATTGTTAAGGAAGAAGAA
>CABQJX010000112.1 GCA_902464595.1 uncultured Lachnoclostridium sp.
GGACCCGGAGAGATACCCCCTGATCCTGCTGCCGCACCGAGATCCACACCTGGCCGCCGGGACGGTTATACTTGACCGCATTTCCTATCAGATTCCCAAAAAGCTCCTTCATCTGCTGCAAATTGGCATGGACGCACAGAGGCTGGCAGTCCACGTGGAGAAATACCTGCTGGGAGGCTGCCATAGGCTTAAAACGGTCTGTAATCTCATCTAAAAGAACAGAAAGGCGCACATCGGAAAAGGCCACCTCTGCATCCTTTGATTCCAGCCTTGATATCATAAGAATATCGTTGATCAGGCCCGTCATCCCCACTGCTTCCTTCTTAATCCTCCTTGCAAAATCCAGCTTCATTCCCTCATCCTGGATCATACCGCTCTCTAAAAGCTCCGCATACCCCTGTATGGAGGTGATCGGCGTTTTTAACTCATGGGAAGCGTTGCTGAAAAACTCCTGGCGGATCTGGCGTTCCTTCTCAATCTGCCCTACATATTCCTTCACTTCCCTTGACATCTTCATGATCGTTTCAACAATCACATTAATCTCCGGATAAGGGCAGGGTTCCACATGAAGCTCTGTGTAATCCCCCTTTACCTTTGTGACCTCTCTGGAAATATCCCTCAAAGGCCGTGTCACCGATGACACAAATCCCCTGGTAGTAAAGACAGAACAGGCCATCGCGACAAAAAAGCTCAATATCAGGGCAGGAAATAAGAGAGGCAGGTATTGCTGGACTCCCAGATAAGGAACCGCCAGGCGCAGTACCATATCAGACCGCTCCGACCGGCAGGCCGCATAGAGCATAGTCTTTTTCAAGGTATCCGAATAACGCTTGGCATACCCCTCCCCCCTCTCCAGGGCCATCTGAATCTCCTCACGTTCCAGGTGATTGTCCAGAGCCTCCGCCTCTGCATCTGTATCCATCACCACTGTTCCATCAGTCCCGATCAAAGTGATCCGGCTGGAATCCTGATCTGTAAACTGTTCCAGCTGATGTAACTGGCGTGAGAGATCCCCGTCATACTCTAATATACGGTCCACAGCCTTCAGCGTATAGAACATATCCTCTGTGGAGGTACTCAGCATGATCCGGCTGCTTGCCAGGTAAAAAATCAGGCTGTTGATACAGAGAGCTGCCAGAAGCACCAGGATAAACCGCTCCAACAGCGCCTTTCTCATAGGGTTCCCTCCTGTTTCACCAGACGGTAGCCTACTCCCCGGACGGTTTTAATGCAGGAGCCTCCGTCCTCTCCCAGCTTTTGGCGCAGGGTACGGATATGCATATCCAAGGTGCGGGTCTCTCCGTCGTACTCATAGCCCCATATGCGGTTGAGCAGCTCATCTCTTGTCACTACTCTGGACTGGTTTTCCAAAAGATAGGAAAGCAGTTCAAACTCCTTCAGGGTAAGCTCCACAGCCCTCCCGCTGCTTGTAACCTCTCTTGTCTTACGGTTTACTGAAATAATACTGTAGGAAAGCTCATCCCTTCCTTCCTCTCTCCTGCTCCTTCTCAAAAGGCTTCGGATCCTGGCAGAAAGCTCCAAAACCCCAAAGGGCTTGACCATATAATCGTCTGCCCCGCAGTCCAGCCCCACTACTTTATCCAGCTCTTTTTCCTTGGCTGTCAGAAGCAGGATCGGGATGTATTTTAACTCCCGATCCTCCCTCACTTCCTTGATCGCCTCGGTTCCATCCATTCCAGGAAGCATCCAGTCAAAAATAGCCAGATCTGGCTTCTCCTGGCGCATCCTGGCCAGCCCTTCCTCTGCTGTCTCAAAGCTCTCCGCCTCATATCCAAAGCCTTCCAGGGCAATGGAAAGCAGGTTCCTGATATTTTCATCGTCCTCTATAATATAGATCCGTTCCATAGTTGCTCCGCCTCTCACTTATTTCCTCCTAACAGCATATCAGATCAACGTAAAATCCGCCCCATACGAATGTAAAATCTTTGTAAAACTACATAAGAGGAGCAATGAGACGCAGAAAACGTCCCACCTTTCTTCCGATCCAGCTGTATTGCCGGCAGTCCTCCAGCGTAACGGCCCGACAGGATTTCAAGGTCTCCTTAAAGTCCTCCTCCACATCAAGAACCACCGGATTGCGGTAGATATAGGTTCCGCACTCAAAATGCAGGTACAGGCTGCGAAAATCCAGGTTGATGGTTCCTACCGCCGCCTTCTCGTCATCGCTGACGAACACCTTGGCATGGACAAATCCGGGTGTATATTCATAGATCTTCACTCCGGCTCCGATCAGTTCCGGATAATACGTCCTTGCCAGAAGATAGGCGTATTTCTTATCCGGTATATGGGGCATGATAATGATCACATCAATCCCGCGCTTTGCAGCGTAGCAGAGGGAATTTTCCAATTCGTCATCCAAAATGAGATAAGGGGTCATAATGTGGACATAATGCTTTGCCTGGTTCAGGATGTCCATATAAACCTGCTCTCCCACCCGTTCCCGATCCATAGGACTGTCGCCGTAGGGGAGGATGAATCCCCCTTCCCTCAGTCTGGGAGAATCAGGATAACCGGCCCCGGTATCCTTTAAAAATGCATAGTTTGCATAATCCTCCGGATGCCGTTCTGTCACATTCCACATTTGAAGGAACATCATAGTAAAGCTTTTGACGCCGTCTCCCTTGATCATTACCGCCGTATCCTTCCAGTGGCCAAAGCGGACCTTTCGGTTAATATACTCGTCGGCCAGGTTCACTCCCCCGGTAAAAGCTGTATGGCCGTCTATGACAACGATCTTTCTGTGATCCCGGTTGTTCTGGTAGGTAGACAGAGTGGGCTTAATGGGGGAAAACATTTTACAGCGGATCCCCTTTTTCTCCAGCACCTTCGGATAATGGTAGGGAAGGAGCATAAGACAGCACATGCCGTCGTACATCACCCGCACTTCCACGCCCTCCCGCACCTTTTCCTCCAAAACCTGGAGGATCGAATCCCACATATACCCCCGCTCAATAATAAAATATTCCATAAAAATGAAATGGCGGGCCTGCCTCAGCTCCCGGAGCAGCGCCTCAAATTTATCCTCTCCCAGTGGAAAATATTCTGCCCGGGTATTGCCGTAGGCCGGATAACCGGCATGATCCGTCATGTAATCTGTCATCAGGTGGGCGCTGTGGCAGCTGACCTTACGGATCTGATCCCGAACCTCCTCATCCTGCTTCAGATAAGGCTTGGTATCACTGATATTCTTTTTCAGGCGGCTGGCCAGCAGCTTGGTCTGAAACTGCACCTGCACAAAGAGATATAATAAAACCCCAAAGACAGGGATCACCAGCACTGGAACGATCCAGGCCATCTTAAAGCTGGAGCTGATGGGTTCATTGAAAATATAAATGATCACCACTGCACTCAGCAAAAGAGATACTGCATATACGATATGCATATAATCAGAAAGCCAGCGGAAAGCCCCCATGATCACACCGATCTGAATGGCTAAAAACAGCACTACAAACGCAGTACGTCCAAAAATAATGCGGAATAATCCCCTCAGTTTTTTCATTTCCTTCTCCTTTGCCAGGGAAACCTAAGATGTTCTTGTCCTAAAACAGGGGAAATCTTTCCCCGAAGGCCTATCTGCCCATCAGAAAAAGACTCCCCCTGTTTTGTCTTTACACTTCCTCCAGAGCCTGACGAATATCTTCGATAATATCCTCTGCCCCTTCTAAGCCTACGCTGAACCGGATCATAGACGGATCTACGCCTGCCTCCACCAGCTGCTCGTCGGTGAGCTGGCGGTGGGTATGACTGGCAGGATGAAGCACAGCAGTCCTGGAATCCGCCACATGAGTCTCAATGGAACACAGCTTCAGCCGATCCATAAATTCCGCTGCCGCCTGACGTCCTCCCTTTAAGCCAAAGGAAATGACACCGCAGGTTCCATTTGGCATGTACTTCCGGGCAGTCTCATAATGGGCATCCCCTGGAAGGGAAGGATATTTCACCCATGCCACATCCTCCCTGGACTGAAGATAGGAGGCCACTTTCAGGGCGCTCTCGCAGTGGCGCGGCATCCGAAGATGAAGGGTCTCCAAACCCAGATTGATCAGAAACGCATTCTGAGGAGACTGAATGGATCCTAAATCCCTCATAAGCTGGGCAGTTGCCTTCTGGATGTAAGCCAGTTTCCCGAATTTCTGCGTGTAAACAACACCATGATAGGATTCATCCGGCTCTGTCAACCCCTTAAAACGGTCATGATGGGCCTCCCAGTCAAAA
Organism: uncultured Lachnoclostridium sp.; assembly: GCA_902464595.1. GTDB lineage: Bacteria > Bacillota > Clostridia > Lachnospirales > Lachnospiraceae > Enterocloster. Next base: position 4,237 of record CABQJX010000112.1, read on the forward strand.
TTTCCGCTGTCCACGATACAGCCTCCCACCGTAGCCGCATGGCCGTCCATATATTTTGTGGTACTGTGAGTTACAATGTCTGCTCCCCACTCAAAGGGACGGCAGTTGATCGGGGTGGCAAAGGTATTATCCACGATCAGAGGCACGCCGTGGCCGTGGGCCAGTCTGGCAAACTTTTCAATATCAAGGACCGTCAGGGCCGGATTTGCAATGGTCTCTGCAAACACCACCTTTGTATTGGGCCGGAATGCCTTCGCGATCTCCTCCTCATCTGCATCCGGGTTTACCAGGGTGCATTCTACTCCCATTTTAGGGAAGGTAACCGTAAACAGGTTGGTCGAGCCGCCGTAGATCGCCGCAGAGCTGACAATATGATCCCCTGCCTGGCAGATATTTAAAATAGCATAAAAGGTTGCTGCCTGTCCGGAGGAGGTAAGCATAGCCCCCACGCCTCCCTCCAGCTCACAGATTTTTGCCGCCACCGCATCGTTTGTTGGATTGGCCAGACGAGTGTAAAAATAACCGCTCTCCTCCAGATCAAAGAGCCTTCCCATCTGCTCGCTGGTGGTGTACTTAAATGTAGTGCTCTGGTAAATAGGGAGCTGTCTGGGCTCTCCGTTGGCTGGCTGCCATCCGCCCTGCAGGCAGATCGTATCCAATGTACGCTTACTCATTTTCTTGTATCCTCCTGATGTCCTTTTTATATTCCCAAAGCCTCTGAGGCCTTGGGATCCCATATCACGCAACTAGATTGTGATGAGATGATATTCCTTATTTCCCAGTCCCAGCTTTACTGCATGGTCGATACAGGTCTCCCAGTTCGTATCGGGATGGGCGTTGATAAAATGATCGTGGCAATGACATTCCTGATCCGCCAAAAAGCTTCCCGGAAGCACGGGCTGACGGTTGACTGCGTCCACACAGGCCATATCCAGAGCTACCGGGTCAAAGGAAGCAAACATTCCTACATTCGATACAATGGGGGCATCGTTTTCTGAATGGCAGTCGCAGTTAGGAGAAACGTCCACCACCAGGCTCACATGGAAGTGAGGCCGCCCCTGAAGCACTGCAAGGGTATACTCGGCAATCTTTTTATTCAAAATATCATTTGCCTCATCGTAAAGGGTTGCCACCGCATCCACGGGACAGGCGCCAATACAGCGTCCGCAGCCCACACACTTGCTGGTATCAATCGACGCCTTCCGGTCTGTGATCGTGATCGCCCCATGAGCGCAGTTTCTCTTACAGGAGCCGCATCCCACGCAAAGCTTCGTGCGCACAAAGGGTTTGCCGGAATTGTGCATCTCCATCTTTCCGGCGCGGGAGCCGCATCCCATGCCCAGGTTTTTGAGAGCTCCGCCAAAGCCAGTGGATTCGTGGCCTTTGAAATGGGTCATGGAGATCACAATATCCGCATCCATGACTGCACGGCCGATCTTTGCCTCCTTCACATACTCCCCTTCAATGGGAACCAAGGTCTCGTCCGTTCCCTTTAATCCGTCTGCAATGATCACATGGCAGCCTATGGCAAAGGGATTGTATCCGTTTTCATAAGCTGCGTCCAGATGATCCAGGGCATTTTTTCTCCGCCCTACATACAAGGTATTGCAGTCTGTAAGAAAGGGTTTTCCATTTTTCGATTTGATCAGATCCACCAGGACCTTGGAATAGTTGGGGCGCAGATACGCCAGGTTTCCCGGCTCTCCGAAATGGATCTTGATCGCCGCATATTTATTGTTAAAATCAATATCCATCATACCGGCCCGCTTAACAAGCCGCTCCAGCTTCTGCAGGAGATTTTCTGTCTGCGTCGTGCGCATATTGGTATAATATACATCTGATACTGCCATAACTGCCTCCTTCATTGGGGTTCTTTTGATTTATTATACTTCAAAGCTCCCATTTATTCAATCTGTTTTCTGTTCCCCCTTGACTGCGGATCATTCAAAGGCTTTTGCTTACTGCCTGTCCATGAACCAAAAAGTGCCTCATGGATGCTGAAAGGGCCGGCCGTGATCTCCACAGCCAGCCCTTTATTACGAAATCGGACTATTCTTGTAAAACAAATATTTCTGCCTCACAGAATCCTCTGTATTACAGCATCTTTTTCATCTCATCAGCAACGAACTGTACCTTTGTTCCGATGATAACCTGTACAGATGTCTTGCTTGGCCTCATAATGCCAGCCACTCCTGCGGATTTGATCTTTTTCTCATCTACCAGAGTGTAATCCTTGATCTCCATTCTCAGTCTTGTAATGCAGTTATCCAAGGAAGTCACATTCTCCTTGCCGCCTAAGCCCTCTAACACGATAGCTGCTACCTTTGTAAAGTCATCGTTTGCCAGAACTGCAGACATCTCGGAATCCAGATCCTCCTCCTCGCGTCCGGGAGTGTGAAGATTGAATTTAACAATGATAAAACGGAACAATACATAGTAGATCACCGCAAAGATTACACCCTGTACTAACAGCATGTAGGGCTGGTTTGCCAGAGGCAGCTGGCTGCTGAAGATAAAGTCGATGGCGCCTGCGCTGAAGCAGAAGCCAGCGGTCCAGTGGAAGAATGCTGCCACTGCCACAGAAACACCTGTAAGGAGTGCATGGACAGCATAAAGTCCGGGAGCCAGGAACATGAAAGAGAACTCAAGAGGCTCTGTAACACCGGATACGAAGGAGGCAACTGCTCCCGCGATCAGGATACCTGCAGCATACTGCTTCTTCTCCGGCTTTGCAGTCTGGTACATCGCGAGTGCTGCTGCCGGAAGTCCAAACATCATAACCGGGAAGAAACCAGCCTGGTACATACCAGTGATACCCTTGATTCCGCCCTCAGCAAATCCCCAGAATTTGTTGATGTCAGCGATCCCTGCAATATCAAACCAGAATACGGCGTTCAGTGCGTGGTGCAGTCCTGTTGGGATCAGCAGACGGTTGAAGAATGCGTAGATACCGGCTCCCACAGGGCCAAGTCCCTGGATGCTTTCGCCCAGCCATACTAAGGCGTTGAATACTACTGGCCAAACGAAGAACAGAATCGCGGATTCAATTACCATAACAAAGGAGGTAACAATGGGAACACACCGCTTTCCGGAGAAGAAGGAAAGGGCTGTGGGAAGCTTCGCATCACTGTACTTATTATAGCAGACAGAAGCAGTCACACCGGAAATAATTCCGATAAAGGCATTTCCCTTGATCTTTCCAAAAGCTACCGGAGCTTCTTCTAATCCCATCATAGCGGCCACATTGGCTCCATCTAATACGGTTGTAACCGTCAAAAATGCTACCAGGCCAGCCAAACCGGCTGCTCCGTGCTGATCCTTTGAAAGCCCGATCGCCACACCTACTGCGAATAGCATGGGCAGCTGATCGATCACGGCGGCTCCGATCTTCACCAGGGCGAAACCGATCTGCTGGATAATTCCCGTTACATCTCCTCCCTGCATAGTGGACGGGCAAAGGAAATATCCAAGTCCCATCATGATACCTGCCACTGGCAGAACCGCTACCGGAAGCATGATGGCTTTACCCAGTTTTTGTAAATACTTCATCATAACATAAATCCCCTTTCTTTTTTTGACAACCTTTTATCTATTTAAACCTGATTCCAGGCTCAAATCATTTTCCCTGTCTCTCCTCCTCAAGAAGCTCTCCCGACTGGGCCATGACAGACTTCACTACCAGAGCCGCCTGCTCCTCCTCCGGGCCATGGATCAGAAACAGTACCTCCTCCCCTGCTGTGGAGTTCATCGCCATCAGGCTCAAGGCATCCTTTCCATTTCCCCGTCTCCCGCTGCATAAGACTTCCACTGACACATGAAAGGGCCGAAGTCCCGCCATCAGCTGAAGGGCCGGCCTGGCGTGAAGCCCCATAAAATCCTTCAGAAGGAATCTTTGCCGGATCATAGGCGTATGACTGCTGTCTCTCCCGCCTTCACATCCATACCGGACAGACATTCCATATGAGGAAACTGGGGTGTGTTGCAGATGATCACAGGTGTGACCACCTCATATCCCGCTTCCTTTATTTTCTCCATATCAAAGTCCAGGAGAAGATCGCCCTTTTTCACCCGGTCGCCTGCACTTACATGAGCCTCAAAGTACTGCCCCTTCAGCTGGACCGTATCCAATCCCACATGGATGATCACCTCTGCGCCGCTGTCTGTCTGCATGCTGATGGCATGCTTTGTGTCAAATACCATGGAAATGAGGCCGTCCGCCGGCGCAACGATCCTTCCCTCCGATGGGAGAACTGCAATTCCCTTTCCCAGGATCTCCTGGCTGAATGTAGGGTCATTCACCTGGCTCATGGGGACTGCCTTTCCCGTTACCGGGGAGACGATCTCGTGCCGCTTCTTTTCTTCCCCTCCAAACATTTTTTTCAATGTGCCAAACATATTACTCCTCTTCTCCTTTCACATATCCTATTCCATACGGATCCTTTTAATATGCAGAGCCAGATATGCCACTTCTTCCTCCGTGACGGTGTGGCCGTACTGGCTTTGGATCAACTCCCGGATCTTCTGGCTGCATTCATATTCCTTTGGATACAGCCTGTCGATCACTTCCTGAAATTCCAGATTGTCAAGCTTTAAATGCTCCCCTGCCAGAACTCTCTGGGCCAAAAAACGCAGATGGGTCACAAACCGTTCGCAGCTCAAAGAGCGCTCGTCGATCTGAATGTGGAAATACTCTTTCACCAGCTCCGTAACCTGCTGGATCAGGGTTGTGACACGACAAACGCATGAATGAATAAATTATGAACACCCTGTCCGGATTTTTTGATA
>CABQJX010000113.1 GCA_902464595.1 uncultured Lachnoclostridium sp.
GCCTGGTTTGGGACCAGGAGGTCGCAGGTTCGAATCCTGTCACCCCGATTTAATTCAATAGAAGTAAAGTATGCGCGAGTGGCTCAGGGGTGGAGCACCACCTTGCCAAGGTGGGGGCCGCGGGTTCGAATCCCGTCTCGCGCTTTTTCTTTCATTTTAGAGAGTCTTTGTTTATCTCGGGGAATTATTTCTTTCAGATTTGTTTTTAAATTTGTATACAATGGGAAATCTTGAATTGTCAGGGTTTCCCAATTTTTGTATTTACAAAAGATTTTTATTAGAGTTAGAAAGGGGAAGGATTATGCCAGTATTTGATTTTAACGCCGCTTCTGATTCAACAGAACCGGCTGTATGCACCTATACTATTTTTGCTTCCAATGAGACGGAGGCTACGCCAGAGAAGCCGATTCTGGTTTTGGATAACCATGAAAAACAGTGGAAGCATCATTCTCTGGGAATGTTTACGAATCCCATCAAAGAGACTTCATTTTCTTTTCGGGAAGATGAGGGGGAGAAAAAGGCTTCCATTCTTCAGATCGACGCCCGCTTTGTAAGCCTGATCCGGTGGCTGGGGGAAAACCATATTAATGTCCGTTTATCTGGAAAAAACAGGGAGGACGGTTATGCTGTTTACCGGATCAGGGAAACAGCCTTTGGAGCCGGGGGAAAGCTGTCTGCAGAGGATGGATTCCTTCAGTTTATGATCGAGCGCCTTTTGGCAAGCAGTGCGCCGGAGCTGGGGGACGAAGATGAAGATGCAGATGAATCAGGAGATGAGATGAAGCTTACCAGTATTCAGAGCATCACGGATTTTATGACCTGTGCAGGAAAGACACTTCCAGATAATATACGTCTGTGGGCCCGTCGGAATTTGGCTGTGGCGAGATCCAGTGAGGTGACTCCAGAGGAGCGCCGCCATGCCCAGAGAGCTCTTTCGATCATGATGAACATTCAATGGAAAAATCATTATTTTGAGTCCATTGATATTGACCAGGCGAAAAAAATTCTGGATGAGGAGCTTTACGGTATGGAGCGGGTAAAGCAGAGGATTATTGAGACCATTATACAGATCAACCGTACCCATACTCTTCCTGCTTATGGACTGCTTTTGGTAGGTCCGGCGGGAACCGGTAAATCCCAGATCGCTTATGCTGTAGCTCGGATTTTGAAATTGCCGTGGACTACATTGGATATGAGTTCCATCAATGACCCGGAGCAGCTGACAGGAAGCTCCCGTATCTATACCAACGCTAAGCCGGGTATCATTATGGAGGCTTTTTCTATGGCAGGAGAGTCCAATCTGGTGTTTATCATTAATGAGCTGGACAAGGCAGCCTCCGGAAAGGGAAACGGCAATCCAGCCGATGTACTTTTGACTCTTTTAGATAATCTTGGGTTTACAGATAACTATATGGAGTGCATGATCCCTACTGTAGGCGTATACCCCATTGCAACAGCCAATGATAAGAGCCAGATCAGCGCCCCGCTCATGTCGCGGTTTGCGGTGATCGAGCTGCCTGATTATACCCCGGAGGAGAAAAAGATCATTTTCTCCCAGTATGCTCTTCCGAAGGTATTAGAGCGAATGGGAATGCAGGAGCAGGAGTGCGTAGTCACGGAGTCTGGCTTAGATGCGGTGATCCAGTATTTTGCCCAGACAACAGGGATCCGCGACCTGGAACAGGCGGCAGAACATATGGCAGCCAATGCCCTTTATCAGATCGAAGTGGATAAGACGTCACAGGTTGTCTTTGACAGGGAACAGGTGGAAAAGCTATTAGGATAATTTTTAGGATGATTTTTTAGAAAAGATTCGGACTCAGCTGCACCGGATCCGGTGCAGCTGAGTCCGAATCTTTTTGTTTTAGCTGTTTGTTTCGATCGTTGAATCGCTGAACGGCTGAACGGTTACCCAAAATGCGGAAATCAAAAGAAAAAGTAGTTGACAATCTGGTTAGTTGGTGCTAATCTTGTTAAAGAGTTAGTTGAAGGTAACTCCAAAGGAGGAAAGATGAGTATGCCCCTTACAATGGCAAAAGAAGGAGCTGTAGCTTCGATACAGAGAGTGGGAGGCCGGGAAGATGTGCGCCGGCATTTGGAAAATATGGGATTTGTACCAGGTGCAGATGTGACCGTGATTTCTGTCAATAAAGGAAATGTGATCGTCAGCGTAAAGGAATCACGAATTGCCATCAGCAAGGAAATGGCAAATAAAATTATGGTGTAAGACAATCGTGGGAAAATAAAAAGATAATTATAGGAATAATTAACTGAATATAGGAATTACATCATTTATTAGGAAGATAAAAGACGGGAGTGGGAAAGGAGTAAAAATGCAGACGTTAAAAGAGGCTAAGTGCGGGAATACAGTGGCAGTTGTAAAGCTTCACGGAGAGGGAGCGGTAAAACGCCGTATTATGGATATGGGGATCACTAAGGGGACGGAGGTATATATTCGGAAGGTAGCGCCTTTGGGGGATCCTGTGGAGGTCACAGTGAGGGGATATGAGTTGTCACTGCGAAAAGCGGATGCGCAGATGATCGAAGTTCAGCCCATTGGCTCGGCTGCGTCCCATTGATCCTGAGGGATCTATTTTTTTAAAAATATAAGTTAGCCTAAGCTAATCTATTTGCGGTTTCTGAAAGAGCTGCCTGAAAAAAGAGAATAAGAGAGTGCAGCGAGGGAAGAAGGAGGATATGAAACATGTCAATCAAAATTGCTTTAGCAGGAAATCCGAACTGCGGCAAGACCACACTGTTTAATGGCCTTACCGGTTCCAATCAGTTTGTAGGAAACTGGCCGGGAGTTACAGTGGAGAAAAAAGAGGGAAAGTTAAAGGGGAATAGGGATGTGATTATCACCGATCTTCCGGGAATTTATTCCTTGTCCCCTTATACCTTAGAGGAAGTGGTGGCAAGAAATTATCTGATCACAGAGAGGCCGGATGCAATTTTGAATATTGTGGACGGAACGAATCTTGAGAGGAATCTGTACCTTTCCACTCAGCTTATGGAGTTGGGTATCCCGGTTGTGATGGCAGTCAATATGATGGATGTGGTCAGGAAAAATGGCGATGTGATCCATGTAGAGAGGCTTTCAAAAGAGTTAGGCTGCCCCGTATTGGAAATCTCAGCGTTAAAGGGAAATGGGATCATGGAGGCGGCTGCAAAGGCAGTAGAGCTGGCCGGACATAAAAAAGGAACCGCTCCGATTCATCGCTTTTCTAAAGAAACAGAGGAATATCTCCAGGAGATCATGGAACGGATGGGAACAGAAATTCCCGATGGCCAGAGACGATTTTATGCAGTAAAGCTTTTTGAAAGAGACGAGAAGATCCTTTCCTCTCTGAAGCAGGTTCCTCAGGTGGAGGACATTATCAAACGGGCGGAAAAAGCGATGGACGATGACGCAGAGAGTATTATCACCAATGAACGCTACACTTATATTACCTCAATCATTGATTCCTGCTATAAGAAAAAGAACAGGGGAAAACAGAGTACATCGGATAAGATCGATCATATCGTAACCAACCGCTGGCTGGCCCTTCCGATTTTTGCAGCTGTGATGTGGCTGGTGTATTATGTATCCGTTACTACAGTGGGAACTTGGGCAACAGACTGGGCTAATGATGGGGTATTTGGTGAAGGATGGAATTTCTTTGGGTACTCTGTCCCAGGTGTTCCGGTATTAGTGGAGGCTTTCCTTACAAGTGTAGGATGTGCGGATTGGCTGTCCAGCCTTATCCTGGATGGAATTGTGGCTGGAGTGGGAGCTGTGCTGGGATTTGTGCCGCAGATGCTGGTGCTGTTTATTTTTCTGGCTTTTCTGGAAGCCTGCGGATACATGGCCAGGGTAGCTTTCATTATGGACCGGATCTTCCGTAAGTTTGGATTGTCAGGAAAATCCTTTATCCCTATGTTGATCGGAACTGGATGCGGTGTGCCGGGTATCATGGCTTCCCGTACCATTGAAAATGACAGAGACCGCAAGATGACCATTATAACTACTACTTTTATCCCATGCGGTGCAAAGCTGCCTATTATTGCCCTCTTTGCAGGCGCTTTATTTGGAGGGGCTTCCTGGGTTGCTCCCAGTGCCTATTTTGTAGGGATTGCGGCTATTATCTGCTCTGGAATTATTTTAAAAAAGACAAGTCTCTTTGCTGGCGATCCCGCCCCCTTTGTGATGGAGCTTCCCGCTTATCACCTTCCTACTGTGTCAAATGTGTTCCGCAGTATGTGGGAGAGAGGCTCCTCGTTCATTAAGAAGGCAGGAACCGTAATCCTTTTGTCTACCATTTTTATATGGTTTACCTCCAGCTTTGGGATTGTGGACGGACACTTTGGAATGGTAGAGGATCTGTCAGATGGATTTTTATCCTATCTTGGACGTGGGATCGCATGGATCTTTGCGCCTCTGGGATGGGGAAATTGGCAGGCAGCAGTGGCCGCGATTACTGGACTGGTGGCAAAGGAAAATGTGGTCGGAACATTTGGAATCCTCTATGGATTTGCCGAGGTGGCTGAGGATGGTGCAGAGATATGGGGAACCCTGTCTCAGAGTTTTACTGCAGTCAGCGCTTATTCCTTCCTGGTGTTTAATCTTTTATGCGCTCCCTGTTTTGCAGCCATGGGTGCGATCAAGAGAGAGATGAACAATACAAAGTGGACCTTATTTGCGATCGGCTATCAGACAGTCTTAGCTTATTGTGTATCCTTATGCATTTACCAACTGGGGACATGGGCTGTTTCCGGAAGGTTTGGATTCGGAACTGCTACTGCAATCCTGCTGATCTTATTGTTTGTGTTTTTGTTAGTAAGACCCTATAAGGAAAAAATGTCTATGAAAATAAAGGCAGGAGTGGGAACCGTTTCTTAGGGACAGAATTTCAGAAGCAAGGAGTCGGTTATGTGGCAGAAGGAACAGGTGATTGCAGAGTTCCAGAAGCGGGGAATGAGGGTCACAAGGCAGAGAAAAGGGCTGTTGGATGTGATTTTAAAGGGCGGATGGAGCAATTGCAAGGAAATCTATTATGAAGCCAAAAAACAGGATCCCAGCCTGGGGATGGCTACCGTTTACAGAACCGTAGGGGTATTGGAGGAAATAGGAATCCTATCCCGCTCCTGTCAGTACTCCTTTCAGGCCGCGCACACAGTAAGGAAATCCTAAGACCCCATAAGGGTCTATAGGACAAAAGTAAAAATAGCCTGTTTTATGGGGCAGCTGCCAAGTGTTCAAACACCTTGTTTTATTTGAGTGTTTGGATCTGTGGCAGCTGCTCTTAGTTTTATTTTTAACAACTTTAATGGATAAAAGTGATAAAGTTGCACAAACAAACAATAGGGAAAAACTGTAAAAATAAAAAAATAACGGGAAATTACAAAAAAACATTGATTTTTTCGATAAATAATGTTAAAGTATAAACAAAGTTAATGACTTGCCGGTTGATGGATTCGGGAGAGCTTACAGGAGGCCATATGATTATGTGCCCAGGGTAACGCCGAAGGGGACGCGCAAACTCTCAGGCAAAAGAATCGAATCTGGACGGGACTCTGGAGAAGGTCACATTTTATTGTAGGATTACAGTGAAAGGGTGAATACCGATGAAGCAACCTGGTATCAGGGAAACTTTCAGGTAAAAGGACAGAGGCAGACAAGGGGATACGTATATATTTATACGTTTTAAGTCTGTCTCTGTTTTTTGCGTCGTTTTGGGGTCGTCTGATTACTTAAAGGGAACAGTATCGACGAAAACGCACAAACAGGAGGAAGACGATTTATGACAATTATCACGGGATTAGGGTTACTGTTATTGACATTGGCAGCCTTCTCACTTTTTAGCATGAAAGCGCCTAAGGGATCTGCCGCTATGTCAGGAATGGCAAATGCAGCCGTGGCCACCTTTTTGGTGGAAGCGATTCACAGGTACATATCAGGCGACCTGCTCCATCTGACTTTTTTGGGTGAGACAGGCACGATCTCAGGTTCCATGGGCGGTGTGGCCGCAGCAATCATGGTTCCCATTTCTATGGGGGTAAATCCGGTGTTTGCTGTAGTAGCAGGCGTCGCATTGGGAGGATACGGAATCCTTCCAGGCTTTATTGCAGGTTATGCAGTGGGCTTTATTGCCCCCTTCATTGAGAAGCATCTTCCTCCGGGGCTGGATTCTGTGTTAGGCGCCCTTCTGATTGCACCGATTGCCAGATTTGTAGGCTTTGCAGCAGATCCGGTTGTAAACTCTGCTTTGGCCCACATTGGAGGAATGATCAGCGCAGCTACGGAGCAGTCTCCTATTTTAATGGGATTTTTGCTGGGCGGCGTCATCAAGATGATCTGTACCTCCCCGCTCAGTTCCATGGCGCTGACAGCTATGCTGGGCCTCACCGGCCTTCCTATGGGAATTGCAGCGATTGCCTGCTTTGGAGGTTCTTTTACCAACGGAGCAGTGTTTAAGATGCTCCGCTTTGGAGACAACAGCAATGTAGCGGCTGTTATGATGGAGCCTCTTACCCAGGCACACATTATTACAAAGCACCCCATTCCTATTTACTGCTCCAATTTCTTCGGAGGTGGTATTTCAGGAATAGCGGCAGCATTTTTAGGTATTGTCAATAATGCTCCGGGAACAGCTTCTCCAATCCCAGGATTGTTAGCGCCTTTTGCTTTTAACCCGCCAGTTAAGGTGATCCTGGCATTAGCTTTGGCAGCTGTAGGCGGCTTGGCAGCCGGACTGGTAGGCGGTATGATATTTAAAAAGAAATATGCCCTTCAGCCAGAGGCAGCAGTGGCTCAGTCATAAGGAAAAGACAGCCGCTAAAGAACCGTGAAGCATTTTATATATCGTATGTATGTGCAAACCAGCACACTGGATAAGGGATAGAAAATAGAAAGAGGGAGCCTTCCGCATAGGAGGGCTCTTTCTTTCTATGGAGATATGCTGCTGAGGAAGATGGAAGTTGGAAGTATTTTTTGAAAAGTAATGATTTTTTTCATCAGGTTTATTATAATATGAGTGCAGTTTAAGATGGATCAGAAGAATGAAGCAATGCTTGTGACGTTAAGAAAAGGGGAATGGATCATGAAAGTGATGATGAGAAGTTATGAACCAACAGATGCCAGAGCAGCTGTAACGGTCTGGAACGAAGTAGTGGAGGACGGAGTGGCATTTCCGCAGTTGGAGCTGCTGACACCGGAGGAGGGAAATGCATTTTTCCTGGAGCAGTCCTTTACAGGAATTGCTGAGGATGAGGAGAGCGGAGAAATTGTAGGGCTTTATATCCTTCACCCCAACAATGTGGGACGCTGCGGCCATATCTGCAACGCCAGTTATGCGGTGGAAAGGGATTGCAGAGGAAAGGGCGTGGGAGAGATGCTGGTTCGCCACTGTATGGAAAAGGGAAAGGAGCTTGGCTTTGGGATCCTCCAGTTCAATGCAGTAGTAGCAAGCAATAAGGGGGCGCTTCATCTCTATGAGAAACTGGGGTTTACGAAGCTGGGAGTGATCCCAGGCGGATTTCTCATGAAAGATGGAAGTTATGAAGACATCATTCCTCATTATCATATTCTGTGATAAGATAGAAAAGCGTGTTTGAGGCATTTCCATCGGATGGCTTTGACACGGGAAATCATTGAGACACGGGGCGTTTATGGAAGATTATAGACGCTTATGAACGCTTATGAACGCTTATGGACACAAACTTGAAATAAGACTGCTGCAATTTTATTGACTTTCGATTATGGCAATCTGCATGCGGGCTGCCAGGCGGCGGAATGGAGAATGATATGACAAAAGAAATGTTGGCATTAGAGATTATAGACCGTTTAAAAAAGGAATATCCGGATGCAGGCTGTACGCTGGATTATGACCATGCCTGGAAGCTGTTGGTCAGTGTGCGCCTTGCAGCCCAGTGTACAGATGCAAGGGTCAATGTAGTTGTGGAAGATCTCTATAAAAAATATCCAGATGTGGAGGCGCTGGCAGAGGCAGAGCCGGAGGAAATCGAGGAGATCGTAAGGCCCTGCGGCCTGGGAAGAAGCAAGGCCAGGGACATCAGCGCCTGTATGAGGATCCTGCGGGATCAGTATGGCGGGAATGTGCCCGATGATTTCGACGCCCTTTTGAAGCTTCCCGGAGTTGGGCGCAAGAGCGCGAATCTGATTATGGGAGACGTCTTTGGAAAGCCAGCCATTGTGACCGATACTCACTGTATCCGCCTGGTAAACCGTATGGGACTGGTAGACGGCATCAAGGAGCCAAAGAAAGTGGAGATGGCCCTTTGGAAGCTGATCCCTCCGGAAGAGGGAAGCGATTTCTGCCATCGTCTGGTGTTTCACGGAAGGGATATTTGTACGGCGAGGACAAAACCTCATTGTGACCGCTGCTGCCTGAGGGATATATGCAGGAAAAATGGGGTGGAGTAAATCCTGGGGCAGACGTGTCTGACAGAAAGCAAAAACTCCTTGCAAACTGCGTTTTTCTATGCTATACTATGTAAGCTGTCTGAAGTGACGGCAGTTTTAGCGCCTGCGTGAGTCAGAACCTTACGGAAAGGGCGTGTTTAACTGAATCAGTGCTGATATTCTGTGCGTTCTGGTGACGGGAGACTGGCTGCCAGCAGTGTACAGAGGCAGATTGGCATACAAGCCGCGGTCGGAAACCGCAATTATTATGAGAGAGGTGTAAATCATGAAAGAAGGAATCCATCCAAATTATTACCAGGCAAAGGTTGTCTGCAACTGTGGTAATGAGTTCGTAACCGGTTCAACAAAGCAGGACATCCACGTTGAGGTTTGTTCTAAGTGCCATTCATTCTACACTGGCCAGCAGAAGGCTGCTCAGGCTCGTGGACGTATTGATAAGTTCAATCGTAAATATG
>CABQJX010000114.1 GCA_902464595.1 uncultured Lachnoclostridium sp.
GCCATAGTAATCATCTGCATTGATCACCAGAAACGGGCCGTCCACCAGCCCCTTTACCGCCAACACTGCCTGACCAGTCCCCCAAGGCTTTGTGCGTCCTGGTGTCAGCTCATATCCCTCTGGGAGATCCTCCAGTTCCTGGTAAGCATACTCCACTGGTATCAGCTTTTCGATCCGTTCTCCTATGATCTCTTTAAAGTCCTTCTCTAAATCCTTTCTGATAATAAATACGACTTTGTTAAATCCAGCTTCTATGGCATCGTGGATGGAATAATCCATGATAATCTCCCCACATGGCCCCACAGGCTCCAGCTGCTTGATACCGCCTCCGAAACGGCTGCCGATCCCTGCTGCCATGATCACCAGTGCAGTGTCCTTCATACGATTTTCTCCTTCTTTCTGTAAACTGTTAGAACTGGCTTCACTATAGCACATCTTCTATAAAAAGGCAACGAACTGTTCTGTCAGCTGCTCCAGCACTCTCCTGCAGCGGCATACATCCTCGTAAGGAACATACTCATTGGGCTTATGGGCCAGTTCCAGGCTCCCAGGGCCATAGGACATACAGTTATGGTTTCCCAGGATCCCAGCAATGACAGCCGTGTCTGTATAACCGTTAAAGGGGCTTACCTCTGCTTCCCTCCCTGTCACCTGAAAACAGGCTGCTTTCAGGGCAGACAGAAGGGGGGAATCCTCGTCCTTTTCCACATAAGGACGGTCTCCTGTGATCTTAAAGCTTCCAGTCACCCCAGGAACCTCCTCCTGAGCCCTTCGGATCCCCTCCTCCACAATGCTTCTGGCAGCTGCTGTATCAGTGGGCGGAACCAGGCGCATATCGATCCAAACCTTGCATTGATCCGGAACCACATAAGGACGGTATCCTCCTGTGATCTGCCCAAAAGTAACCGTAGATATACCCAGATCCTCATGGGAAGGACAGCCAGCAATGGCTTTTCGTATAAAATGTATTGCCTCCGCCATAGCTGCAATGGCATCCGCCCCCTTCCAGGGATTGCTGGCATGGGCTGTCACGCCCTGGATCGTCAGTTCAAACCAGGTACGCCCCTTGTGAGACGGCTGGATCCTTCCATCTGTAGGCTCTGTGTCTAAAATCCAGTCCTCCGGGCCTACCCAGCCATCCCGGATCGCCGTCTCTACCCCTCTCATAAAGTCTTCCTCGTCCACCGTTCCGATCCAGACAATGGGGCGGCAAGGAAGCTCTCCACGCTTATCTGCCTTTTCCATGGCCGACGCAAAGGCAGACAGAGCGCAGGCCAAACCGGATTTCATATCACAGGCTCCCCGCCCATAAAGCCGGCCCTCCTTCACTACAGCGCCTAAGGCAGGCGTATCCTCATTCCATCCCTCCCCCAGCATCACCGTATCCATATGGCATATATAAACCAATGCCGGCCCCGGGTTCCTCCCCGGAATGCGGGCCATCAGATTATATCGCCCCGGAAGGGCTTCCCGCCGGCGCAGCTCAATACAGTCCTTCCACCGCCCTCCCTTTTCACCGATCTGATCCTCCAGCCAGTTCCAGATCCACCTCTCGATTTCTCCCTCATAAGCTCCCGGATCAGAGCTGTCAATCTGCACCAGGCATTTCGCCAGTTCCCATGTCTCCCTGTCCCGCTGCTGCTCCTGACTGTTTTCACAGCTGTTTCCAGCCTGTTTTTTGCAGCTGCTTTCAGCCTCTCTTTTGCAGCTGTCTGCCCATCCTATTCTCTTTTCTTCCATAATCCCTCTCCTTTTTCCCGTTCTTATATATCTGCTTCTGCGGCTTCCGGCCACAGTCCTCCCCTTCGGTTGGAAAACAGTCCGGCCTTTCATTCCCGCCTCCTTATTTTCCTATTATACGCCAGAAAACTAGAGACATCAACGGAACTGAACCTTGCGTTTCCATTTGCCCCATTCACAGTACTGCCAACCACAGCTTTTAGATTGTGATAATATCAGCAAAAAAGGTGATTGCACTTGTAGTTGTTTATGCCTATTATATGTATGGATATAAATGTTCGCGGATAATAACCGCAAAAGGGGGTTCATGTTCCCATCTGGGAAACAGAGATTATGAAAGAAATAAAAAGTCCATTTTGGCGCACAGCCGCTGAATACGGCATCATTACAGTCAGCATCTGGATCATGGTAGTGGGGATCTACTTCTTTAAGTTCCCGAATCACTTTGCTTTTGGAGGCGTCACTGGTTTTTCCACCATTGTCAGCGAGCTCACCTCATGGTCAGCCGGTGATTTTACATTTATTGCCAACACCCTCTTACTGGTGCTGGGCTTTTTATTCCTGGGAAAAGGATTTGGGCTGAAAACCGTGTACGCCAGCATGGTCACCTCTGTGAGCCTATCCCTGCTGGAGCGTATGTATCCTTTGGCTGCCCCTCTGACTACAGAGCCTGTTCTGGAGCTTCTCTTTGCCATCTTTCTTCCGGCCTTGGGAAGTGCGATCCTGTTCCATATCGGGGCTTCCAGCGGCGGCACAGACATTCTGGCCATGATCCTGAAAAAATATACCAGCTTTAACATCGGAACCGTACTCATGCTGGTAGATGCAGCGGCCGTGGTCTCCTCCTTCTTTATCTTCGGGCCGGAGACAGGGCTGTTTTCCACCATCGGACTGGCTGCCAAATCTCTGGTAATCGACGATGTGATCGCCAACTTAAACCTGTGTAAATGTTTTAATATCATCTGTGATGACCCAGATCCTATCTGCGACTATATTATCAACACCCTTCACCGCAGCGCTACTGTATATCACGCCCAGGGAGCCTTCAGCCATCACGAAAAAACAGTTATCATGACCACCATGAAACGGAGTCAGGCCTTAAAGCTCCGCAGTTATATCCGCTCCATTGAGCCCACCGCCTTTATGCTGATCTCCAATTCCAGCGAGATCATCGGAAAGGGATTTCTGGCCGGATAAGCGGCGCATACTGGGGATAACCCTTTTCTTACCTCCCTCCTTACAGCTCCTCTGTCCCATCCTTGCCGGAGCCAAACTGGAGGGATACCTGCTCTAAGTCTGCCCGGATCTGGATCCTCTGGGGACAGACCTGTTCGCATTTTCCGCACTTCCGGCACAGATCTGCGGAAGCCTTTTCCTTCTTTTTGTCCTGATATGCTTTTTCTGCCTTCTCTTCATTCCCATACATCGCGTGTTCATTCCAAATGGCAAAATTTCCCGGTATATCCACCCCAAATAGACAGGGCATACAGTACCGGCAGGAGGTACATCCATTTTTCAGCCTGGAACGCAGCACTTTTGAAACACGCTCCACTGCCTGTTCCTCTGTTTCTGACAGGCCAGTGAAATCAGAACAAGTCTTTAAGTTTTCTTCCACCTGCTCCGGCGAGGACATCCCGCTTAAAATCACCTTCACATCCGACTGGCTTCCCACCCACCGGATCGCCCAGGAAGACGGCGATGACTCAGGATCCTGTTCCTTAAATACCGCCTCAGCCTCCTCAGGCAGCGCTGCCAGGGTTCCTCCCTTTACCGGCTCCATAATAACCAGGGGAATCCCCATTTTCTCTGCCAGGCTTCGCCCGCGGTCTCCTGCCTGAATGTCACGATCCATGTAATTATACTGAATCTGGCAGAAATCCCACTGCCTATAGGTGAGGATCTCTCGGAATACCTCATAGCTGTCATGGAAAGAAAATCCCAGATGGCGTATTTTACCCTCCTTTTTTAGTTTTTCAGCCCAAGGGATCAGCCCGATCCTCACAAGCTTGTCAAACCGCTCCTGATTGAGGGCATGGAAAAGATAATAGTCCACATACTTTACATGAAGCCGCTCCAGCTGCTCATGAAAAATGCGCTCCGCATCCTCCGGCGTCTCCACCAGCCACACCGGAAGCTTTGTGGCTAAGAAAAACTGATTTCTAGGATATTTTGCCAGGATCCTTCCTAAAAAAGGCTCACTGTCCCCATTGTGATAGGGGTAAGCGGTGTCAATGTAGTTGACTCCTGCATCCATAGCCTGCCGGATCATCGCCTCCGCCTGGTTTTCATCAATCTTCCCCTCCGAATCCTTCGGGAAACGCATACAGCCAAATCCCAGCATGGAAACGCGATCCTCTCCATCTCTAAATCTCATGGCATTATATCTCATATGAACTCCTCCTTAAAATTTTCTCTCTTTGCTTCTATTTTCCTATTCTTCCTAAAAACCCAACCTGCTGAAAGGCAAAATACAGCGCCGGATCAAAACGAAATGCTCCCTAATGCCTCAAGAAGCCCAAACATATAATCCGAATACCGCTCCGCCACCTCGATCACCACCACATCCGGTTTTTCCTGCTGTACCCAAGCGGCACAGTCCTCCGTCCGGTAGTCCAGCATAGTCACATCCGGATAATTCTTAGCGAAATATTCTGCCATATGTACCCCGAAGGAGTCCCGGCATACAAGGAGCTTCTCCGCTTTTTTTGAAGCGCTGGAACGGTAATGGGTAACGGTTTCTCTTTCATTCTGGTAATCTAATTCAACCATTACCTCCTCCTTGTAGCCTCCCGGTTTCAGAAAAGGATCGTCGTCATAATACTTCTGAAGGTTCAGCATTGTTGCCAGATCCCCGCTAAAGGTTCCGTGATCTTCCACCTTAATCCCCTCATAAGACCAAGGGCCAAATTCCTCCCCGTCAATCTTTGTCATGATCATCTGAGAGGCAAAAAAAGCTCCCAGGTCATTCCAATGGGTATCATACTTGCGGTAAATCTGATGCCAGGAAGTCTTTGCCTCCAAAAATTCCTCCAATGGATAATACATGGAGCAGTCTGTATGCTCTTTTACATATGTATAGAGCAGATCTGCCTTTGACCGTTCATTTACCACCTTCACCGACGAAGGCATATATTCCCGGTACACCTGTTCCTTATTGGGAACCATATAAAGGATCAGCTGGATCCCCTGTTTTGCCAGGTGATCCTCCGCCTGCTTTAACAGGGAGGCAAACCGCTCCATCTCCTCTTTACTGTACTGGTTCGTCCCCTGATAATCCGCAATGCTGTCCTCCTTCTCATTTTTAAGCTTGTAAAAAAGCCAGCCTTCCTTTCCCACCAGCACCGCATCCGACGTGACCTCACCAAATACATAAATATCTGAAAGCTTTCCAAAAGCCACAATAGGATTTTTAAAAGCCAGATGATCATTAAAATACGCCTCATACTGACCTGGAAAGGCCTTTAACTGCCCTGCCAAAGGCATCGAGAAATCCAGGGACGGCCTCTCCTGGTACACCCGGTTTTCATAATTTTCCGTATCCACATAATCTTTAAGAAACGGGAATAACAGGCGTGGGAGGATCAGCATTCCCAGAAACATTCCTCCAAATATATATGCTTTTGTACGTTCTTTCACCTGCATCCTCCTTTAAAACCGAAAATAGATAAAGGGATTATAAGCGCTTCCTACCGCTATGGCAACAGAATAGGCGAAAAGCAGCAGCAGCCCCATACATTCCGCCAGACAGATGGGCCTCTCCTCCTGCATATGCCTGCGAAATCCCGGAAGCACTGCCTGAAGCGGCCCGCAGAGCAAAACTCCTATGATCAGCAAAGCCGTTGTCTTATTGCTTATGTACATAGACAGGCTGTAAATTCCCGGTTTCCATAAAAACATCTGCCGAAGCAGCAAAAGCCCTCTGGTGAGGGAATCTGCCCGAAACAGCGTCCATCCGGTCACAGTCACGAAAAACATATAAACCCAGCTCACCACGCTGGGAAGCCGGTCCAGATGCTTTCGCAGAAATAAACGCTCTGCCACTTGAAGACAGCCGTAGTATAAGCCCCATACGATAAAGGACAGGCCTGCCCCATGCCAGAAGCCGGTACACAAAAATACGATCATCAGATTGCGGCAGGTGATGAAGGTTCCTTTCCTGCTTCCCCCTAGAGGAATATATAAGTAGTCCCGAAACCAGCCAGAAAGGGAAATATGCCATCTGCGCCAGAAATCCCCCACATTTTTTGCGAGATAAGGATAGTTGAAATTTTCTGTCAGCCGAAAGCCCAACATTTTCCCCAATCCTACCGCCATATCGGAATAGCCGGAAAAGTCAAAATAAATCTGAAGGGCATACAGGATACCCGTATACCAGCCTAAAGCCCCGCTGATCTGATTCATAGGGTTTGCTAAAACCCGATCCACCACACTGCCAAATTGATTTGCGAGGATCAATTTTTTACTAAGGCCGTAAATAAACCGTCTGGCTCCCATGGCAAAGCGCTCCGGCGTTACCTTCCGGTTTGCGATGTCCTCCTGAAAGCCTCCATACCGCTCAATAGGCCCCTGGATCATCTTTGGGAAAAAGGAAAGATACAGCCCCAAATTTAAAAAATTCCTCTCCGCCGTTATGGTTCCCCGGTACACATCCACCACATAAGAGATCATCTGAAACGTATAAAAAGAAATGCCTACCGGAAGAAGGAGATTCCTTGGTGAAACAGCCTCCCTGCCTGCAAGGCGGTTCACCAGACCTGCCCCGAAATCAAAATATTTAAAATAAGCTAAAAACCCCAGGTTCAAAGCCACCAGGCCAGCCAAAAGCAAAAAACCTGTCCTGTTTTTTCTCAAAAACAGTGCTCCCACATAATTCATGATCAGCGACAGCAAAAGAAGCCATAAATATTCCTGCTCTCCCCAACAATAAAAGAAAAGGCTGGCCCCCAGAAGGAACAGATTCCCAGCCCGCTTGGGCAGGATCAGCACGACCGCCAAAACAACTGGCAAAAACAGCCACAGAAAGATCATCGAGCTAAATAACATAACGGTTTCTTCCCTTTCTACCTTTGCGCGGACCATTCCGTTCTTTTATAATCAAACCGCCGCGCAAAATATTCTATCAGCTATTATAGCATCGCTCCCCCCATCTGTGCTATAATAAATTGGTGACAGATGCCTGCCATATATCTTCTTATGTTCCCATAAGATGTCCCATTAAAAATACAGATGACGCGGCCCTTTTCCGCGTGTTTTATAAAACAGGCAAAAGAAGCATTATGACGAAAGAAGGAAGTGTTTATGGATTTAAAATTACAGGTAAAACAGACCCAAACATTGTCCCAGCGTATGATCCAATCTGCTGAAATCCTGCAGATGACCTCCCAGGAGCTGAATGTATATATCAATGAGCTGTCCCTGGAAAATCCGGTCATTGATATTGTGGAACCCCCATCAGCCAGAGAACAGCAGGAATCCATTGAACAGCAGGAATGGCTTAACTCCTTTAACGAGGAAAATTATTATCTCTATCAGCGTCAGAATAATGACGATGATTATGATTTCAAAAATTCCTGGAATATCAACACAGATGACGGAGAAACCCTCCAGGATTACCTCTGGTCACAGCTTATCTCTGAAAATTTTACGGATCAGGAGACAGAGATCCTTAAATTTATGCTGGAATGTCTGGACAGCAAAGGATACCTGGAGGAAAGCATTGAAACCATCGCTGCCTATTTTCATGTGGAAGAAAAAACCGTCGAAGGCCTCCTTGAGGAGTTACAGGGCCTTGACCCGGCGGGAGTATGTGCCAGGGATCTGGATGAGTGTCTGAAACTCCAGCTCAGACGCCGGGATATGCTCACTCCTGTTCTGGAATTTATTGTAGATAACTGCCTGGAACAGGTTGCTAAAAACCAGATACCAGCTATTTCCAGAAAACTCCATCTCTCCTCCGCTGAGACAGCCGGATACTGTCAGATCATTAAATCCTTAAATCCGAAACCTGGCATATCCTTCAGCAGCCGCGAGCAGCTGCGCTACATTATTCCTGACGTGACCATCGTAAAATTCAAGGACCACTTTGACCTCCTGTTAAATGAGTCCATGTATCCTTCCATTGAGCTCAACAGCTATTATCAGAAGATGAACCAGGATTCTGAGGCCCCTGAGGTAAAAGAATATCTCAGCACAAAGATCCGCCAGGCAGAATGGGTAAAACAATGCGTCCTGCAGCGCGGAAAAACACTGATGCAGGTGTCCAGAGCGATTTTGGAACATCAGGAAGAATTTTTCACCTACGGCCCTTCCCGCTTAGCCCCCCTGCGTCTGGTCGATATTGCCGGAGAGCTGGGTATCCATGAGTCTACCGTAAGCCGGGCTGTAAACAAAAAATACCTGCAGTGCTCCTGGGGTGTATATCCCATGAACTTCTTTTTCTCCCGTGCCGCAGCTGTTCAGGAAAAAGAAGGCGGCAAAAACTCCCAGTCCGTCACTGCTGTGGAGGTCAAACGCGCTCTGCGCCGGATCATTGAGGGAGAAAACAAGAAAAAACCCTACAGCGACCGCATTCTTGGCGAAAAGCTGGCGGAGGAGGGAATCTCTATCTCCCGCCGCACGGTAGCCAAATATCGGGAGGAAGAAGGGATCGCAGATGCCAGCGGCCGGAAGGAATACGTATAAAAGGCACAGATAAACCGTACCATGTGTGATAAACAGTAAAACCCTGGCAGCGTCCCGGCTATCCAATAGGCTATCCAAACGTCATGTTCATTGATTGGATCCGTCCTTTCCTTTTCTATGCTTTATGGATAGCCTTTGAACTGGGGCGCTCTGGTTTCCAAATCAATTGCCGCTCCTTGCCGCTTTCCCTCTTCCGCGTAACAGTCCAGCCTTCCACAGATTTTTTCAAAATTTTCCTTGACAAAAATGCAAAAATCTTGTAAAATTATTGATGTCGCTGATAAAGCGGAAGAAATTGGAATTTCGTTTTGACAGTGAGATGCCCAGATAGCTCAGTTGGTAGAGCAGAGGACTGAAAATCCTCGTGTCGTTGGTTCGATTCCGACTTTGGGCACTG
>CABQJX010000115.1 GCA_902464595.1 uncultured Lachnoclostridium sp.
TATCAAAAAATCCGGACAGGGTGTTCATAATTTATTCATTCATGCGTTTGTCGTGCCGGATACTGTTTTTCATATCCGGAACCGCCAGAGAGGAAATGGTCGCCGTAGCTTTCAATATCATCTTTGCATACTCCAGAACGGTTTCCCCATAAACCGTTGGAGAAACGCCTTTTCCGCTGCGTTCAAGCAGCGGTCTTCCAAGCTCATGCTCCAGAGAACGGATCGTTTTGCTGACATTGGGCTGGGAGGTATACATACAGGCGGCAGCCTGGGATAAACTTCCCCGTTCACAGGCGATCACAAAAAATTCCAACTGTTTGATATCCATTTCATCATCCTTTCCTCTTTTGTATTGTCATTTTTCTTTCTTGGGCGGGATCCGATTTCCTGTAAACTAAAAACAGAATGGGGCCAGGGGGTATACCGTCTGGCCGCCATTCTTATACAGCATCATCATATTCATTTTCAGGAAGCAGCGGGCCCATACTCGCCAGGCTGATTGTCAGGGTAGACATATTATGCAGCAGTGCAGATGTTGTTGGCTGGATCCATCCTGCGATTCCCAGGAGAATCAGTACTCCATTGATGCCTATGATCCCTTTGTAATTTTTATGGATCCGCTTCATCATAGCATCTGCCAGACGTTTTAATCGAATCAGTTCATAAAGGTCTTCCGCTGCAATGGTAATGTCAGCCACCTCCCTGGCCAATTCCGCACCATCACTGACCGCAATTCCCGCATCGGCTGCTGAGAGTGCAGGTGAATCATTTATTCCATCTCCGATCATCAGGACTTTTCTTCCTGCCCTTTTTTCTTTTTCAACAAACTCCGCTTTATCTTCCGGAAGCACTTCGGAATCATACTCATCCACCCCTGCTCTTCTGGCAATAGACGCGGCAGTACGCTCGCTGTCTCCCGTCATCATAACAATTTTCGAGACTCCTTCCTTTCTCAGCATCTGTATCACTTCTGCTGCCTCTTTCCTAAGGGGATCGTCAATACAGATTACCGCTGCCAGTTCACCGTCAACTGCCAAATATAAATGAGAGTATTCTTCGGGGATCTGTTGAAACAGTTCCTGACGGTCTGGACGGATTTGACACTTTTCGTCCTCAAAAACAAAATGATAGCTTCCGATCACAACTTTTTTATCTTCTATATAAGAAGAAATTCCATGAGCCACAATATACTCTACCTTTGAATGCATTTCCTCATGATCCAGCTGTCGCTTTCTAGCGGCATCAACAATCGCTTTTGCCATAGAATGGGGAAAATGTTCTTCCAGGCAGGCGGCTATGCGAAGCGCTTCCGGCTCTGTATAATCTCCAAATACAAAAATCTCTTTTACCGTTGGCTGCGCTTTTGTAAGGGTTCCTGTTTTGTCAAACACAACGGTATCCGCTTCCGCCACTGCTTCCAGGTATTTTCCGCCCTTTACAGCAATCCCAGCTGAGCCTGCCTGCCGAATCGCAGAAAGCACAGTGATCGGCATAGCCAGTTTTAAGGCACAGGAAAAATCTACCATAAGGACAGAAAGGGCTTTTGCAGCATTACCTGTTATCAGACCCACCAGCCCTGTTCCTAAGAGCGTATAGGGTACAAGCTGGTCTGCCAGATGTTCTGCCCTGCTTTCCAGTGCGGATTTCAGTTTCTCCGAATCTTCAATCATTGTTACAATCTTCTCAAATCGGTTTGTTCCTGATACTGCCCTGACCCGGATCTCCAGTTCCCCTTCTTCCAGAACGGTTCCTGCAAATACAGACTGCCCTTCTGTTTTTCTTACTGGAAGAGCCTCTCCTGTTAAAGAAGCCTGATTTACCATGCCCTCTCCAGCTGCTACTTCGCCATCAAAAGGAACCACGTTCCCCATATGAACAACAACCGTGTCCCCTAAAGCAATATCAGAAGCCGGAATGAGGATCTCCGACTCTCCCCTTTTCAGCCATACCTTCTGCACATTCAGGGACATACTGCGCGCCAGATCTCCCACGGATTTCTTATGGGTCCATTCTTCCAGCAGCTCTCCCACCCCTAATAGGAACATGACAGAACCAGCCGTATTCAAATCGCCTCGAAATACGGATACACCAATAGCTGTTGCATCTAACACAGCCACTTCCATCCTGCGGTGTGCCAGACACCGGATGCCTTTTCCAATATATTGGAGTGCTTTAAGTGAGATCCATATCCTTCTTACCATAAAAGGGAGGAGCATCCTCCCTCCATAATGAAGCAGCGTTTTCATAATCAGCTTATCCTTATAAAAGCTGTTTAATGTACGCCCGGAAGCAGACAGGATATTCTCTGGAACCTCTGCTTTTTCAAAATGAAAGCCTTTTAACAGGCAGATCAGTATCTCTCTGTCTCCTGTATACCAAATGGCAGCATCCCCCGTGTGTTCATATATCTTGACCTTCGTGACCCCCTGTTGTTTTTCCAAAAACCAACACAGGGCTTCCGCCTCCTTATTTGTCATGTTCTCTGTCTTTCTGACAGCATGAAAGCGGATGCGGCCTTTTATTTCATGCTTAATGATAAATTTCATCTTCTATTGATCATCTTCCTGTCCTGTCAGTTCTTCTTTCTCAGGTACATCCTCTTGTACCTCATCCACTTCCTTAGCTGCCCGGCTTTCATTGATCTGCTGAGCCTCTGCAAGAATGTCTTCTGCATTTTCCTGAACGGTAACTACTGTCTTCATCACACAATCCCTTGCCCGCAGGGCTGCCGCAGTACAATTGGTATATACCTTCTTCGCATCTTTACTGGAAAGGACTTTCACTCCCGCAGTTCCAAATAAAACTCCTCCCACAAAAAATCCCATCTTTTTTAAAGCTGAATCACTGAACATATTATGTACCTCCTGTTATTTGTGCTTGTATCCCGTATAAAAAACCATCAGAAAGCAAAAAACTGCTGTCCATGCCCAAAATCTATGCTGCTTCACAACCGCCTCACTTCCTCTCCATCATTCATTTTTTTAGTATAGCAACTTTATTTCCAAAATGTCAATTTGATTGATCCTTAATGAGAAATCTTCTCAGAAGCAAGCAGCTTTACAAGCCTCTTGGCTGCCTCCCTTGTATCCTCTGGGGAACCGAAGGTGGAGAAGCGGAAATACCCTTCCCCGCAGGCTCCAAATCCTTCCCCAGGAGTTCCCACCACCTGGATCTCATGGAGAAGATAATCGAAAAACTCCCAGCTCCCCATCCCTTCCGGGCACTTCATCCAAATATAAGGGGCATTTTTTCCTCCGCAATACCAGATCCCCAGCTGATCCAGGGCCTCCATCAATACCTTCGCATTATTTTTATACACTTGTATTCTTTCATGAATCTGCCTTTGCCCTTCTTCTGTAAAAACAGCTGCCCCGCCCTTTTGAATAATATAGGATACCCCATTGGTCTTTGTGGTACGGTTTCGCACCCACATCTCATTTAAGCTCATCCCAGCCCGCCTCAGCTCTCTGGGAATCACTGTATATCCCAGCCTGGTTCCCGTAAAACCAGCTGTTTTAGACAGGGAACAGATTTCGATAGCACATGTTTTTGCCCCATCGATTTCAAAAACGCTGTGAGGAATCTCCGTATCTTCAATAAAAGCCTCGTATGCAGCGTCAAACAAAAGAATGGCATCCGTGCGATTGGCATAATCAACCCACAGCTTTAATTTTTCCCGGTTAAAGACAGCTCCCGTTGGATTATTGGGAGAACAGATGTAAATCACATCTGCCGTAAGGGTTTCATCTGGTACTGGAACAAATCCTTCCCTCTCTCCTGATGGTATGTGGATAATTTTATTTCCTGCTATTATATTGGCATCTACATAAGCTGGATAAGCTGGCTCCATGATCAAAGCGGTCTTATCCCTCCCAAAGAGATCAAGAATATCCCCCAGCTCGTCGCTTGCCCCGCTGGAAATAAATACTTCTTCCGGTGAAAGAAGCACCTTTCTCTTTTTGTAATATTCAGCAATGGTCTCCCGAAAGCCTGGATCCCCGCACTCCGGCATATAACCATGAAACCGTTCCTTTACTCCCTGGTCCTCTACTCCTTTGTGAAGGGCCTGGATCACTTCATCACAAAGAGGCAGGGATACGTCCCCAATTCCCATGCGGTACAGATGGGCCTTTGGATTTTTTTCAAGATATGCCTTTGTTTTCTGGGCGATGTGATAAAACAGATAGGATTCTTTTAAACGGCTGTAATTTGTATTTGGTATCATCGTTCTCATTCCTTTCTTGAGTCAGTCTTCTCCGACAGTTTTCGTTCAAAACGGTCTTTCCGAAGATCCCCAGGTATTTTAGTAGGATATTCCCCATGAAAACAGGCAGCGCAGTAGTCTTTGCTGTCAATCAGCTGATTCAGCTTATCCACCTCCAGATACCCCAGGGAATCAGCCCCGATCAGATCTGCAATTTCCGCTGTACTGTGATGGCAGGCGATTAAATTTTCCTCGGAATCAATATCCGTTCCATAATAGCAGGGATGCAGAAATGGAGGCGCAGAAATCCTCATATGGATCTCTTCTGCCCCTGCCTCACGCAAAAGCTTTACAATGCGCCTGCTGGTTGTCCCCCGGACAATGGAATCATCAACCAATACTACCTTTTTTCCCTCGATCACATGTCTCACAGGGGAAAGCTTGATCCTGACCTGATCCAGCCGTTCACTCTGCCCCGGGGAGATGAAGGTTCTTCCGATGTATTTATTTTTGATCAGGCCAATTCCATAAGGGATACCCGATTTCTTTGCATAACCCAAAGCCGCATCCAACCCACTGTCTGGAACTCCGATCACAATGTCGGCATCCACCGGATACGCCTCCGCCAGCAGTTCCCCTGCCCTTATCCTCGATGTATGGACAGCAACACCATCAATGACAGAATCTGGCCTGGCAAAATAAATATATTCAAAAATACAAGTCTTTTTCTCTTGTATTCCGCAATGTTCTTTTTTAGATTCCACACCCCATTGATGAAACACCAAAATCTCTCCCGGCAGTATATCTCGGATAAACTCTGCTCCTACTGCTGATAATGCGCAGCTTTCTGAGGCTACTATATACGCTCCATCCGGCATCCTTCCATAACAGAGAGGCCGGAATCCATATGGATCTCGCACAGCGATCATCTTCGTGGAAGACATCAGCACCAGGGAGTAAGCCCCCTCCAGCGAGCTCATAGCGTTGCTTACTGCCTCCTCGATACTGGGAGTTTTTAGCCTTTCCCTGGTGATCATATATGCAATGGTTTCTGTATCACTAGTGGTATGAAAAATAGCCCCTGACCGTTCCAGCTTGTCCCGAAGCTCCAATGCATTGCTCAAATTTCCATTGTGGGCAAGAGCCATCTTCCCCTTCTGATGATTCACTTCAATAGGCTGACAATTATTTCTCGTATTTCCTCCCGTTGTCCCATATCTTACATGTCCCACAGCCATGGTTCCCTCCGGAAAATGGGATAACGTATCTTTTGAAAACACCTCGCTTACAAGTCCCATATCTTTATAAGAAGAAAACACACCGTCATCATTCACAACGATGCCGCAGCTTTCCTGTCCTCTGTGCTGCAAGGCATAGAGCCCATAATAAACCAGATCTGCCACTATTTCCTTTTTTGTGCTCATCACTCCAAATACACCGCACTCTTCATGGACACTCATACATCTGCCTCCCCCTGCCCTATATTTTCTTTTGCCCTCTTTAATGCTGCTGAAATAAAGCCTTTAAACAGTGGGTGAGCCTGATTGGGGCGGCTCTTAAATTCCGGATGGAACTGTACGCCTACAAAAAACGGATGTTCCGGCAATTCTATGGTCTCTGCCAGCCTCTCATCTGGAGAAGTACCGCTGACCACCAGGCCCGCCTTCTCCATCGCCTCACGATATTGATTATTGAACTCGTAGCGATGCCGGTGGCGCTCATGGATCAATGGAATCCCATAGCATGCTTCCATTTTTGTCCCAGCCTTGACTTTACATGGATAGCTTCCCAAACGCAGTGTACCGCCTTTGTCAATCTCATCACTCTGCCCCGGCATAAAATCAATCACCTTATGAGCGCACTGCTCATCAAATTCCCCTGAGTTGGCATCCCTTATGCCCAGAACATTTCTGGCAAATTCAATAACAGCAATCTGCATCCCAAGACAGATACCAAAGTAAGGGATATGATTCTCACGGGCATATTCTGCAGACAGGATCATTCCCTCTATCCCCCGGTTTCCAAAACCGCCTGGAACAATCAGCCCGTCCAGATCCTTGAGAATATCATGCACCGTTTCCTTTGTGAGCCCTTCGGAATCGATCCAACGGATCTTTACAAATGTATTCTGCTCATATCCGGCATGGCTCATTGCTTCTGCTACAGACAGGTATGCGTCATGAAGCTTTACGTACTTCCCCACCAGACCAATGTGCACTTCCTCCGAACGGTTCTGGATCCGTTCCACCATCTCCTCCCAATCTGCCAGATCCGGCTTAGGGGCATCGATAGACAGCTCTCTGCACACTACATTGGAAAATCCAGACTTTTCCAGCATCAGCGGCGCTTCATAGAGATTTGGCAGTGTTCTGTTTTCAATCACACAATCCTCTTTTACATTGCAGAACAGGGAAATTTTGTAAAAAATAGATTCTTCCAAGGGCCTGTCAGAACGAAGGACAATAATATTAGGATTAATCCCCATTCCCCGAAGCTCCTTGACGGAATGCTGTGTCGGCTTTGACTTATGCTCCTCTGAACCACTGAGATAAGGAACCAGAGTCACATGGATAAACAGGCTGTTTTCCCTGCCAACCTCCAGTGAAACCTGGCGCACTGCTTCCAGGAATGGCTGAGATTCAATATCTCCGATGGTTCCCCCGATTTCTGTGATCACCACATCCGCATCTGTCTTTTTGCCTACGCGATACACAAATTCTTTAATTTCATTGGTAATATGAGGGATCACCTGAACGGTAGAACCCAGGTATTCTCCTCTCCGCTCTTTATTCAGAACATTCCAGTAAACCTTCCCTGTAGTCAGATTGGAATACTGGTTCAGATCCTCATCGATGAATCTTTCATAATGACCCAGATCCAGATCGGTTTCCGCTCCGTCTTCCGTCACATATACTTCCCCGTGCTGATACGGGCTCATGGTTCCGGGATCTACGTTTATGTACGGATCTAATTTCTGTGCTGCAACCTTTAATCCTCTTGCTTTTAAAAGCCGTCCTAAAGAAGCGGCTGTGATTCCCTTTCCCAGTCCAGAAACCACTCCTCCGGTCACAAATATATATTTTGTCATTTTCCTTTGTCCTTTCCCCGTTCTCCATTTTGAACGCAAAAAAGACAAAGAGGCCTTTAAGTTCATCTTAAACTTAAAGACCCCTTTGCCTTTATGGACGATATTCTACCTCTTACGTTTTATCTTGTCAATCTATTTTTTGCTAAAATTTACACTGCCTTATTACTTCGGATCTCCTGCCTCATTAAGTCGGAAAGAGTAATATGGTCAAAATAATCATTTACCATGTGATGAAACTCTTTCCACATAGGAAGTGTTTTACACAGGCCTGCACGTTTACATGTCTTCGCATTACATTCCAGGCAGGCAACCGGAACCAGTTCGCCCTCTGTCAGCCGCAATATATCGCCAACCCGATAATCTTTTGGCTCTCTTGTCAGCCGGTATCCTCCTCCTTTTCCATGTACTCCCTCCACATAATGATTCTTAGAAAGTACAGGCATGATCCGTTCCATGTATTTTAAAGACAATTCCTGCCGCTCTGCAACCTGCTTCATTGCAACATAACCCTCATTCTGGTTTTCCGCAAGATCAAGCAGTACACGAAGCGCATATCTTCCCTTTGTTGATATCAGCATTATCTCTTTCCCCTATTCTGCTGCATGAAATCCATTCTGTAAATCCTCAATAATATCTTCGATATGCTCTGTTCCTATGGAAAGACGTATGGTATTGGGATGGATCTCCTGCTCCGCCAGTTCTTCCGGTGAAAGCTGGCTGTGGGTTGTGGTGGCCGGATGAATCACAAGACTTTTTACATCCGCCACATTGGCAAGCAGTGAAAAGATCTTCAGGTTGTCTATAAATCGGTATGCCGCCTCCCTGCCGCCTTTTATCTCGAATGTAAAAATAGAAGCCCCGCCGTTTGGAAAATATTTTTGATAAAGGGCATGATCCGGATGAGAGGGAAGGGAAGGATGGTTCACCTTCTCAACCATCGGATGGCTGTTTAAGAAGTCCACCACCATCTTCGTATTTTCTGCATGGCGCTCCAGCCGAAGAGACAGGGTTTCGATTCCCTGCAGGAGTAAAAACGCTGCAAAGGGGGAAATAGAAGCTCCTGTATCCCGAAGCAGGATCGCCCGGATATACGTAACAAAAGCGGCTGAACCGGCTGCTTTTACAAAGGATACGCCATGGTAGCTTGGATTAGGCTCAACAATAGCAGGATATTTTCCTGAAGCAGTCCAGTCAAAATTCCCGGAATCCACAATGATCCCTCCAAGGGTCGTGCCATGACCGCCCAGAAATTTTGTTGCGGAATGTACCACAAGATCCGCGCCGTGTTCTATGGGACGGATAAAATAAGGGGTTCCAAAAGTATTGTCTACGACAAGAGGAATCCCATGCCTGTGAGCAAGAGAGGCCAAAGCGTCAATATCTGGAATATCGCTGTTAGGATTTCCAAGGGTCTCGATATAGATGGCTCTTGTATTTTCCTTGATCTCTGCCTCCACTTCATTCAGATCATGGATATTGACAAAGGAAGCGGTGATCCCAAATCCAGGAAGAGTA
>CABQJX010000116.1 GCA_902464595.1 uncultured Lachnoclostridium sp.
TAAGTCGGGGCTAATACTTAAAGTTTTTCGGGACATTTTCAAAAACGCTTGACATCTTATAGGATAAATATTTCTATGTATTTGTAACAATTCAGCCATGCGAAGATTCAGGCAGGAAAATGGGTTGAAAGCTTGTTTTCATGATTGTTTCTCATTTTTCAAAGCCGGCAAAACAGCAAAAGCGGCATCCTTTCTTTTTATGCCAAAGTCGATGCCGCTTCTTTCTTAGATTTTTTAATATGCTACCTATTCTTCAATGATCTCGTAACGGAACCAGTCAAAATCCGCATACCGCCCGGTCCGTTCATGGCCTGCTGAGGCGTACATTCCCATATACGTCCCGACAAATCCGTCTGCCACCAAGGTACTGAGGATGGAGCCGTCTACCCCTAAGACCAGAGGGATCCGCTGCCGCTCTCTCTCTCCATAGTAGAAATCATATTTTCCCTCGCTCCCCTCCACTGTGAGATAAATACGCCCTTTCGGAACCTCTCTGCTTTTTAAAACCGTCCTCACACCGTTTACAAGGCTGTAGCATGTCACTGCGCTGCCCCCTTTTCTCCTCTCTTTGACTAAAAGGAATGAAAAGCGTTCATTTTGTGTCAGAACCAGTCCTGCCTCCTCCCCCTCCCGCTCCGGTTCAAATTCCATGGCCGCGCTGGCCTGGAAATCGTAGTGCTGCTGGCGGCGCACCAGCATAGCCGGTGTCTCTCCATCCTCCAGCTTCACATGGGACAGGTACAGCCTCAGAAAACCGGGGCGCTCTGTAAGTGAATAAAAAGGCTTCTGCACAGGCCGCCTTATGCACCAGATTAGATCCAGGCGGTCCTCCTCAAAGTTATCCACACGGCTCTGGAGAGGCGGGCGCTCCCATGGCAGGTTCGGCCGGCGTTCTTCCAGATTTACCATTCCATTTTCATTGTCTGCCAAAGGCCACCCGTCATAGTCCCAGGCAATGGGAACCAAAAATACTTCCCGTCCAAGATTAAACTGGGCATTCTTGTTGCGGTCCGGGGTGCGGATCCATTTTCGGGGCTGATACTGGTCATAATCCTCAATTTCCTGCTCATAAGGCCGTATGCCAAGAAGGGTCATATACCATTCCCCCTCCTGGGTCTGCACCAGATCCCCGTGGCCGGTCACTGATACTCCCAGGCTGTTGATCAGCCGCAGTCCCCGATTCGTCACGATGGGATTTCTGGGACATGGTTCATAGGGGCCCAAAAGCTCTTTGCTGCGGGCAATGTTGACACAGTGGTTTGTCTGGGTTCCCCCGCAGGCTGTAAGGAGGTAATGCATCCCGTCGATCCAATAGATATGGGGGCCTTCCATAAACAGGCTGTGATCCATGTCCCCGTCATAAATGATATGGCGCTCTCCAATAAACTGAAACGTTTTTTTATCCAGCTCACAGAGATATATCTGTTTGTGGGTGGGATATTTCAGATCTTTCGGAATGGTATTGCCGCAGTACCACATTCTCCCTTCCTGATCAAAATACAGGGAAGGGTCAATGCCGTCCGCCCCCTCAATGATCACCGCTTCAGACCAGTCCCCTGCCGGATCCTCGGCTGTAACAATAAAGTTGTAACGGTAAGTCCGCCCCTGTACATCCAATGTATTTACAATGTAAAAACGTCCTTCATAATACCGGATGGTAGCCGCCCACAGTCCTTCTGAGCTGTCGCAGTTGCGGTAGTCCAGCTGCTCCGGCCTGGAAATGGCATTTCCGATCTGCTGCCAGTGAACCAGATCCCGGCTCTTAAACACGGGAAGACCTGGAAAGTAGGAGAAGGAGGAGGTCACCATGTAGTAATCATCGCCCACCCGGCACACAGAAGGATCCGGATATCCTCCTTTTATAACTGGATTATGAAACATTTCTTTTCTCATACTCTGTCACACCTCAATGGATCATTCTTTGACCGCTCCGGCTGTCATTCCGGCGATCAGGTATTTCTGCATAACGGTGAATACTGCCAATGTGGGAACGCTTGATATGATCGCAGCGCACATAAGATAATTCCACTGGATTTTATAAGCGTCCGCCATGGTACTGATGGCGTAAGTGATGGTCTTTTTCTCGTCTGCTGACATAAGGACAGAAGCAAACATATACTCATTCCAGTTCTGCAGGAATGCATAGATCACAGTTGCCACCAGACCTGGAAGGGCAATGGGAAGAATGATCCGGTAAAAGGTGTGGAAAGCGCTGCTGCCATCCACTCTTGCCGCCTCATCTAAACCCGTAGGGATGCTCTTAAAATATCCATACATCATCCAGGTGCAGAAGGGGATACTGAAGGAAGCATACACGATCAGCAGTCCCACTCTGGTATTGTTCAGGTGAAGGGATACCAGGATTTTATAATAAGGTATGATCTTCATAACCGCAGGAAACATCTGGGTCACTAACAGGAAGCTTAAAAGAAATGCTTTTCCTTTGAAATCATACCGGGACAGCCCATAGCCGCAGAGAGCCGCGCACACTACTCCAAAAATAGTAGAACCTCCTACCGTCACAAGGCTGTTCTTAATATAGGTGGCAATCGGATATTCCTTCCATATATTTACAAAGTTTTCCAGGGTAGGGCCGGAGGGAAATAATTCCAGCCCTTTGGATAACGTAATATCTGCCATGGATTTCAGTGATGTAATAACCATCCAGGAAAGAGGAAGGAGCACACAGGCGCATCCGATCAGAAGCACTACATAAGCCAGCGCCAATACCATTCTGTTTTTTGTTGTCTTAGTCATCACGCAGCAACCTCCTGAATACAACGCCGATCAGATAACAGATGACGAGGATATATACAGACTGTGCCGATGCAAAGCCGTATTTAAAGTAAGAAAATGCATTCTTATAAATCTCAATGGCCGATACCATAGTGGAGCTTCCAGGCCCTCCGGAAGTCATAAGCCAGATCAAGGTGAACTGCTTAAATACCCATACGGTATCCAGGATCAGAATGGTAGTAAGGATGGGCTTTAAGGCTGGCAGCGTTACATATCGGAATCTCTGCCATGCATTGGCCCCGTCAATCCTGGCCGCCTCATACATATCAGCGGAAATGGTCTGGATCCCTGCTAAGATCTGTACCATGACCAGAGGATAACCCTTCCAAATACTTACCAGGATCACACAGGGAAATGCGGTTGCTGAGGAGGAGAGCCAGCCGACCGGCTCAGCTGCCAGTCCCAGATGCATGATCAGCTCGTTTATGATCCCTCCCTGGGTATTGAGGATCCATTTAAAGAGGTAGGCAATAACTACATCCGGGAAAAGCCATGGGAGGATCAGGATACCGCGCAGCAACGTGCGCATCTTAATATCCATATTTAAAAAGGAGGCAAATATAAATCCCAAAGTGAAATGTCCTGCCACCACCGTTACGGTGAATACCAGCGTCTTCCACAGACTGTGGAGGAAGGAGGTGTCCGTCAGGGCCTGAAGGTAATACTTGAGTCCCACAAAATTCCATTTATTTACCAGGTTTGTATCATAAAAGCTGATATAAATACCATATAAAATGGGATATAAAACCAGCAGCACAATGGTAAGTGTAGCCGGTGTGATAAATCCGTATGGGACAAGGGCCGACTTAAGCTTGTACCGGCTCACGCCCTGAGCTGTTCCTTTCACTTTGGTTTACCTCCTTCATTATTTACTGCTAATTGCTGTAGGATTTTGCTACTTTCTCAGCTTTCTGGGCTGCTGTGGCAATGGCTTCCTCTGCTGGAACTCCCTCAGATACAACAGTCTGCCAGCACTCGCCGCAGATGTCTCTCAGTTCAGCCAGTCCTGCAAAAGGAGGATAGATCACAGCGCTGTCAGAAGCTTCCGCAAAACCAGAGTAAGCAGGATCCTTCTCGCAGATGGCATTTAATGCCTCGGTCACTACAGGGAGACGGCAGGTTGCCTCATTCCAGGTCACACTTGTTTCTACGCTGGTCATATATTTTAAGAAATCAGCCGCTACTTCTGGATGTTCACAGGTACTGCTGACTGTCATTCCCACACTTGAGAAGGATGTCACAGGATCAACGCCTTCTGCTGTAGGCATCGGGAAGCTTCCCATCTTTCCCCGCATCTCCGGATTTGCATTGTAAATTCCGCCAAGTACATTGGAACCGCTGAAAAACATACATGCTTCATCTGCTGCGATCATCGTATACGCCTCGGAATATCCAGTCTCGATCAGTCCTGGAGGGGTAACGCCTTCGTTCGCTGCCATATTAATGAAAGAGGTCATGGCATTTTTAAACTCCTCCGTTCCAAAACCGGAGGTGTAAGTTCCATCTCCGTTATCTGTGATGAAATCGCATCCATATGTAAGGGCAAAGGTCTGGAAGCGTGATTCCGCAGAATCATTTCTCGTTCCTGCAAAGGCACATCCATAGCGGTCGATCTTGCCGTCGCCGTCCAAATCCTCTGTTAAAGCCTTAGCTGCCTCCAGGAACTCATCCCATGTCTTTGGAACCTCAATCCCTTTTTCCTCAAACAGGTCTTTTCTGTATACCATAGCGGTTATGTTATTCTGCCATGGCATATACACCAGTGTTCCGTCCACGGTAGCATTCTCCACAGCCGCAGGCATCAATCCTTCCATATAGTTTTCGCCCAAAAGTTCGTCCATGTTTGTCGCACCCATCCCCATCTCCAGGCAGTTGGCGGAATACGCCTCTGTCATGGTAAAGATGTCGGGAAGGGTTCCGGCTGTGGCCTGGGTGATCAGGGTGGTATACAGGTCATTCATGGAACACTCTACCGGGGTCAGAGTGACATTTGGATACATGGCCATGTAATCGTCCATTACTTTTCTTAAATAAGGGCCTCCATCTGAATCGCCCAGAGAAGTGATCATTACATCTAATGTCACATCACCTGCGGAAGCCACATCAAAGGTGCTGTCATAATTTTTATCAGCAGCCGGAGCCCCTTTCTCTCCTGCTTCTTCTGATTCTCCCGCCTCTGCTTTCCCACTCTCTTTTGCTGTTTCCCCTCCAGCCTCCTTTGTCTCAGCGGCTTCTGCACCACTCGAAGCTGCTTCTTTGGAGCCGGAACAGCCGCCCAGTATACCTGCCGCCATAAGAACCGCTGCTGCCTGGATCATTCTTCTTTTTCTCATAATACGTCCTCCTAATTTGTGATATTTTTAGTTTTTTCACTTTGTATTCCCTTGTATTTTGTGTATTTTTATTATATAAATAAGAGTAATGAAAATCAACTTAATTAAAATAAATATAACTTTAGTTTTTCTAATATATATGTACATTTTTCACATAGTCTTTTGTCCATAAAGGGGGTATTTTTACATGGAGACGAAGCTGATCGAATATATTCTTACCATTGCCAGGCACAAAAGTATCTCCCGGGCTGCCGATGAGCTCTATCTCACCCAATCCGCCTTGAATCAGCAGCTTTTAAAGCTGGAGCGTGAACTGGGCGCTCCTCTCTTTGTGCGCACCAGAAATCATTGGGAGCTGACTGACATCGGACGCCTTTATGTGAAGCGCTCCCAGGAGATATTAGATATTAAAAGACAGACCTACAATCAGATCCAAGACATGGCAAAAAAATGGAACAGCGCCATCACCATCGGACTGACGCCGGAACGAGGGATCCAGATGTTTACCGCCATTTATCCAGTGATCCATGCCCAGTATCCGGAAGCTGTGTTTCAGCCCGTGGAGGCCACTGTGGAAGCACAGTCTAAAATGATGGAGGCCAAAGAGCTGGATATTGGTTTTCAGACGATCTTTGAGCGAAAATATAAGCATCTGTCCTATGAAACCATTTTCTTTGAGCCCTTTTATCTCTGTGTCCCCAAAACCCATCCCCTGGCTTACCGTGAGGACTATCCGCTTGACCAGTATCCGCCTATCTCCCTGAGCCGTTTCCGGGACGAGTCCTTTACTCTGGTCAAAAAATCCTCCACCATGCGTGTTGTCATTGACGACCTGTTTCGGAAAGCAGGCTTCGAACCAAAGCTTCTCTTTGAGTCCACCAGCATGAGAAGTATGCTGCGCCTGACAGAGAACAATCAGTGCTGCTCCATCATTCCCCGCTACTATGCAGTTCCCAGCCCCCATGTATCCTATTTTTCCCTGGGGCCTGATGCCAGCTGGGAGTTAGCCGCTGTCCATGCCCAAAACCATTATCTGAACAAAGCGGCCCGGGATTTCGTCCAGATGGCTGCCGTGTACTGGCGTGCCCACCCCTACAGCGATTAAGCAAAGAAGGCCTCGAAGCCAGAAGGTCAGCGATAACGGCTCCACAACGCAAAAAAATCCACAGGCTCCTCCTTTTATGGGGAATCCTGTGGATTTTTACATTGTTATTGTAATTTTCTGTGGGTTACTTCAGATATTCCTTTCACCCCAAAACCTTATTCCTGGCCTTCGCCGTCTTCCTCAGAAGCTTCGGAAAGGATCTCCTCTGCCTCCTCAGCCATATCGTCAAGGCCCAGCACTTCTTCGGCTACATTATCCTCGGTCAGGCTGTTCTCAGGCGCTTCCTCAGTAAGAGCCAGATCCTCCTCGCCCTCTGCTTCTAGAAGGTCATCGCCGTCCAGATGGTCTGTATCCAGCTTCACATTGCGGTAACGCTTCATTCCAGTACCAGCCGGGATAGGCTTACCGATGATAACGTTCTCCTTCAGGCCGATCAGGTGATCTACCTTTCCGTTGATGGCTGCCTCCGTCAGAACCTTTGTCGTCTCCTGGAAGGAAGCTGCAGATAGGAAGGAATCGGTTGCCAGGGAAGCCTTTGTGATACCCAGCATAACCTGTCTTCCCTCAGCCGGCTTCTTGCCTTCGGCGATCAGAGCCTCATTCATCTCGTTGTAATCCAGAACGTCCATGGATACGCCTGGAAGTACATCACTGTCCCCGCTCTCCTCAATCTTGATCTTCTTTAACATCTGATGAACGATCATCTCAATATGCTTATCGTTGATCTCTACCCCCTGGAGACGGTATACACGCTGCACTTCCTGGAGCATGTAATCCTGTACGGCACGCACGCCTTTGATCTTTAAAATATCATGAGGATTGATACTTCCTTCGGTCAGCTCATCGCCGGCCTCAAGCACCTGTCCGTCCATAACCTTAATTCTGGAACCGTAAGGGATCAGATAGGTCTTGGAATTTCCGGTCGCATTGTCCGTAACGGTGATCTCCCGCTTCTTCTTTGTATCCTTGATCGCTACTACGCCGCCAAACTCGGTGATGATGGCAAGTCCCTTTGGCTTACGGGCCTCGAAAAGCTCCTCCACACGAGGAAGACCCTGTGTAATATCGCCGCCGGCCACGCCTCCCGTATGGAAGGTACGCATGGTAAGCTGTGTACCAGGCTCACCGATGGACTGTGCCGCAATGATTCCGACTGCCTCGCCCACCTGTACCGGCTGTCCGGTAGCCATGTTGGCGCCGTAACACTTGGCGCAGACACCGATATGAGACTTACAGCTGAGCACGGTACGAATCTTTACAGACTTGCGTCCCAGCTTATTTAACACCTTCATAACAGCAGCAGCCCGCTTCGGTGTACACATATGGTTCGCTTTTACCACTACTTCCCCTGTATCCGGATCAATAATGGTTTCAGCAATATATCGTCCTGTAATCCTCTCCTGAAGATCCTCGATCACTTCATTTCCGTCCATGAACGCCTTGATTTCCATGTAAGGAATATCCTTGCCCTCGCAGCAGTCCACTTCACGGATGATCAGATCCTGTGAAACATCTACCAGACGTCTGGTCAGGTAACCAGAGTCAGCAGTACGCAGAGCCGTATCAGACAGACCCTTACGAGCTCCATGAGCGGAGATGAAGTACTCCAGTACGTCAAGACCCTCACGGAAGTTGGACTTGATCGGAAGTTCGATGGTATGTCCCGTTGTATCCGCCATCAATCCACGCATACCTGCAAGCTGCTTGATCTGCTTATCAGAACCACGGGCTCCGGAGTCAGCCATCATGAAGATGTTATTGTATTTATCCAGTCCGGTCAGCAGATCGTGGGTCAGCTGGTCATCGGTGGTTTTCCAGGTCTCAATTACCTCTTTGTAACGCTCCTCCTCGGTGATCAGGCCTCGGCGGTAGTTTCTCGCAATGCGGTCAACGGTAGCCTGAGCGTCCTCGATCAGCTTCGGCTTGCTGGCCGGCACGGTCATATCGGAGATAGATACGGTCATAGCTGCCCTGGTGGAATATTTGTAGCCAATAGCCTTAATGTCATCCAGGGTAACGGCTGTCTGGGTAGCGCCGTGTACGTTGATAACCTTCTCCAGGATCTGCTTTAACTGCTTCTTCGCCACGTGGAAGTCAACTTCCAGCTTTAATTCATTTTCAGGAACAGAACGATCCACAAAGCCAAGATCCTGAGGAATGATCTCATTGAAAATGAAACGGCCGATGGTAGACTCGATGATGCCCGTCTTTACCGTTCCGTCCGGCATAGTCTTCGTCACCCTCACCTTCACCCGGGAGTGAAGGGTTGCCTCCTGGTTCTCGTAAGCCAGGATCGCCTCGTTGACGCTCTTAAAGATCATGCCCTCGCCCTTTGCACCTGGACGCTCCTGGGTCAGGTAGTAGATACCAAGCACCATATCCTGAGAAGGAACAGCCACAGGGCCGCCGTCTGACGGCTTCAACAGGTTGTTGGGGCTTAAAAGCAGGAAACGGCACTCTGCCTGGGCCTCTACGGACAGAGGAAGATGCACAGCCATCTGGTCGCCGTCGAAGTCAGCGTTGAAGGCGGTACAAACAAGAGGATGGAGCTTGATGGCCTTACCCTCTA
>CABQJX010000117.1 GCA_902464595.1 uncultured Lachnoclostridium sp.
GGGTTAAAAGAGGGGGCCGCAAAGCGGGATTTCTATACCAGATATAGTATGGCAAACAACAAGCAAACCATTATATTTGGCGAAATTACCGCATTTTGCGCCCCCCCCAATGTACCTGTCACGGTTCAGATGTGCAGAATATGTATCGCATATGTCCGTTTACAGCATCTCGATAAATGCGGCCATACGGGTATTCAGCTGGCCAATATCTGCCTGGGAATAATCGGTCTCCACAACGGTGTAGGGGATATGTTTTTTATCCTTTACCAGCCGGCGTACCAGAGAGGTTTCTACATTGTAGGTATGGCATGCCTGAAGCACCAGATCTACCACGCCGTCTACATGGAAATCATCGATCAGCTTGTCTAACAGCTCCATGCGGCTGGGGTTGGGGCTCATGCAGGAACAGCCGATTCCCAGATATTTTCTTGCCAGTGCGTCATATACGTCAGGGTTCTCCTCGTCAATGGGAGCCAGCGGCTTTAAGCCGGAACAGTTCTCAAAGCATACGGCAACGCCTCCATTGTCCTCGATCGCTCTAACCACTTTTAAGGCAGCTCCGCCGGAAGGAGAGCCGGTTACAAGGATCCTGGGCCGTTTTTCGATGTGTTTGCCAGCAGCATAGTCTGCCTCGATCTTATCTGTCACCTCATTGATCTCGTCGGCCAGGGTATCAATATTCAGCTTAAAACCAGTGCCGTAGACGGTGGTCACAATGTCTAATCCCATAGCGGGGGCAGGATCATGGGCCATCACATACTGAAGTCGTGTCAATGCGGCATTGATGCGGTTGCGGTTGCGGATCTCCTTTCGGATGGCATCCTCTGTGATGGTGCATCCGAATTTTTCCTCAAGGAATTCCTTGAAATGTATGATCTGGCGGCGGTACATCTGGATGCCCTCCTCCGTCTGGCAGTTGGGAAGCTCAATGACATGGACTGGCTTAAAATCAGCCAGCATCTCAAACATTTTCTTTTTGCCGTCACAGGTGGTCTCGCCTACGATCAGGTCAGAAAAATAGAAGAAGGGACATTTATCCGTACGTGCAAAGCCGTAGCTGGATTTGATCAAGGGACAGAGATTTCTGGGAAGCTCCTTTTCTGCATCCGGGATGGTTTCATCAGATACAGAGCACAGGCTGACCACAGCAGCTCCCATAGCCTGAGGGATCTCTCTTGGGAGAAAAGCGCAGAACACGCCGATCACAGGGGTTCCTGCCTCCTTTAGTTCTTTGATGGCAAGAAATGAATTCTTTCTCGCATCGGCAAATTCTTCAAAGATCTGAGGTAATTCTTTTTTTAGTTCCATAGTGTTAGCTTCTCCTTCTGTTCAGTTTGTTGTATCCCAAAATGGCGGCTCCAATGGCTCCTGTATACTGGGACAGGGGATGGGTCGCGATATGGGTAGTATTCATGTAATGCCCCAGAACATCACGCATGACCTCTGACTGTGCCAGCCCGCCGGAGAAAAAGATATTCGGTTTGGCAGGGGCCAGACGCTGGGCAAAAATGGCTGTTCTGCGGCAGATTGAATGGACGCAGCCCAGAACAATATCTCCCGGCGGGGTTTCCTGGGCCAGAAGCCCTACGATCTCACTCTCAGCAAAAACAGCGCACATGCTGTTGATGGCCACAGGATGGGCATTTTTTACAAATTCATCCAGATGAGAGATATGGCTGCCAACACGGCCCATGATCATTTCCATAAATCTTCCTGTACCGGCAGCGCATTTGTCATTCATCAGAAAATCTGTTACCTGCCCGTCGCGGTCCAGTGTGATGACCTTACAGTCCTGTCCGCCGATGTCGATGATCGTGTCGCAGCCTGGAGCCAGGTATGCGGCTCCTGCTCCGTGGCAGGTGATTTCTGTGATCTTAGCATCTGCTTCTTTTAAAAGCTCTCGTCCATATCCAGTGCTTACCACAAATCCAGTATCCTCCCGGTAAAGGCGGCGGTATACGTCCCTCAGGATTTCACCAGGCCTCATGGAGGTAGGGCTCATATGACAGTCTATTACATTGCTGCCGTCAAATAGAACGCCCTTTGTCATGGTAGAACCGGAATCAAGTCCTAAACTAAACATAATAACTCCCCATTTTCAGCGATTTCGCATTTTCCTATTCATTCTATTTAAGTATAAGGTTATGAAAAAAATAGTCCAATTGATATTATCAATAAAAAGGCAAAAGATATTGATAAAACAAATACAAGCTCAGAGAAAAGCTATCTAAAACTACGCTAAATTATTTTAGCAGAATATAGCAGCACTGCGCTTGTCATTTTGCACAAAAGGAACACGCAGAATTTTTGGGAAAAATCACTTTTGAAAAATCGTGTCTGATTTTGGTATAATTATGATCAGCAAGTAACGTAATTTAAACAGAAAGGGGGAAGTTCATGCCCGGAAAAAATGACTATGTAAACTACGGCAATCAGGGTATATGTAAAATTGAAGATATTCGTCCTATGAAATTCAGTTTTGATACCTGTGAACGGGAATATTACATTCTGAAGCCTGTTCATCAAGAAACTGCCTGTATCTTTGTACCTGCAGAAAACCAGAAATTGATTGAACAAATGCGCCCTATTCTTTCACCAGAGGATATAGACCAGACGATTTTAAGCGTCAAAAACCATACGATCTCTTGGATAAATGACAGAAAACAAAGGACGATCAAATTTCAAGATATTTTATCCCGGCGTGATGAATGTGAACTATTGCAGCTTGCAAGCTGCCTTTACTTAAAATCAAAGGATAATGAAAAAGGGCTTTGTTCCAGTGACGCACAAATACTGAAAAAAGTAGAAGCCATTATCGCACAAGAATTTTCATTTTCCCTTAATATCAGTGCCGAAGAAGTTGCTGCATATATCCGCCAAAAATTAGATATGCCAGAAACAATCAAAGCATGACATATCTGCAAACGATCCATTTTCAGCTAAAATATGACCTCGGTTATGCTGCTGCGGTAAAAGCCGTAAAAGACGAGCTGGAACACTACAAAGTACAGCTTGAACGCAAGAACACAAAATTCCAGATTGTTGATGAAGCAGAGCAGCCCGATGGCTCTATCATCGTCCATATCAAAAAGCAGTACAATAACCATAGCTGTGACGAATATATGAAATAAGCACAGCTAAATAAAAACGCTCCGGCGGGTTGGCAATACCATCCTGCTGGAGCATTTTTTCTTGAAATCGAACGGAATGAGGGCTGCTCGTCTTTCTATTTGTGTGTTGCTTTACCGAACATGAGCATTAGCCCGCTGATTTTGTCCTTCTGTCTTTTACCTGCCGTCTGGATCATCCAATTTTTTTATATCCATATCCTTTGGAAGCAGAAGGCTTAAAACAATGGATACCACGAATACCACAGCCACCACGTTAGCGGAGAATACAGACTGAACCAGCTGTGGGAAGATATTCCAGATCCCGATCTCGCTGGCAGTGGTAAAACCGATCCCGATGGCTAAGGACAGGGAGATAATGGTCACATTGCGCTGGGAAAATCCGCATTTGGAGATCATCTGTACGCCGGAAGTGAGGATAGAACCGAACATCATAATGGTACATCCGCCCAGGACACATTCCGGAAGGGAGGCAAAGAAGTTGCCCACCGGAGGAAGAAGTCCTGCTAAGATCATGCATAAGGCTCCTGTCATAATGGTAAAACGGTTGACCACCTTTGTCATTGCTACCAGCCCCACATTCTGG
The DNA here is from genome assembly GCA_902464595.1 of uncultured Lachnoclostridium sp. GTDB lineage: Bacteria > Bacillota > Clostridia > Lachnospirales > Lachnospiraceae > Enterocloster. The sequence goes on from CABQJX010000117.1 coordinate 3,715, forward strand.
GAGAAGGAGGTGACAGGAGGACATCCAAAGAGTCCTGCGATACTGGAAGCGTAGCCGTCACAGGCTAAGGAGCCGGAGATCTCTTTTCCTGTGATCTCCCGGTTCAGGCCGCCGGATACCAGAGCGGAGGTGTCGCCGATGGTCTCAGCAGCTGACACAAGGAAGATGATGCAGGCGGAGATGATGGCTCCCGGATGAAATTCCGGCATAAAAGGAAGGATGTGTGGGAAAGAGATCACTCCTCCCGACAGGATTACGCTTAGATCCACCTTCCCGGCGAAAATAGAGATCACATACCCCACGATCAGGCCTGCCAGGACAGACAGCTGCTTTAAATATCCTCTTGCAAAAATATTCCACAGAAGGCAGGTTACCAGGGTAATGGTTCCGATGGCCAGGTTTTCCGCTGAACCGAAATCCTCGGCATAGCCGCCGCCGAAGGAGCGGGCGCCTACGGTAAAAAGGGAGAATCCGATGGCTGTTACCACGGATGCCGCTACCACGGGAGTGATGATCTTTCTCCAGTATTTAGCCAATAGTCCTAATGTTCCCTCGAAAAGGCCGCCTACGAGAACAGCTCCGATCACAGCCGGATAGCCGTAGTTGGCAGACACGGTGCTGAGAACCGTGACAAAGGTAAAGCTGACGCCCATGACGATGGGAAGCTTAGAGCCGATCCTCCACAGAGGATACAGCTGGATCAGGGTAGCGATACCGGCCACGAACATGGCATTCTGCAAAAGAATAGCGATCTGGGCCTGGCTTAAAGCGGGCTTTGCAGCCCCTGCAATGATGGTAATGGGAGCCAGGTTTGATACGAACATGGCCAGTATGTGCTGGAGGCCAAAGGGAATGGCCTTCCCCACAGGAACCCTTCCCTCCAGCTGATAGATATTGTTAATGCTGCAGCTTTGGCTGCTGTGTGTGTTTGTAACCCCCATGAACGGATACCCCCTTACTGTTTTTCTTCGTCCCTGTGACTGGTTCGGTATACTTCCTCCACGATACGCTCCATGGCGTTTAGGATGTTTTCATAGCCGGTACAGCGGCACAGATGACCGGAGATCAGCTTCTTTAATTCTTCACGGTTGTATTTTTTGCCGGTTCCCACGATCTCCACAGCGCTCATGATCAGGCCAGGGGTACAGAAACCGCACTGTACAGCCGCCTCCTCGATAAATGCCTTCTGGATGGGGGAAAGCTCGCCGTTCGGTCCCTTTAAGCCCTCAACGGTCATTACGCTTTTTCCATCTGCCCACATGGTCAGATAGATACAGCTGTCGATGGCCTCCCCGTTGACCAGAACTGTACAGGCGCCGCATTCGCCTACTTCACAGCCCTTCTTTACCGATGTGAGTCCCAGGCGCTGGCGAAGGGTATCCAATAGGGATTCCCTCTCGTCTACAGCCAGCTCCACTTCTTTATCATTTACTTTCATGTGTACGATTTTAAGCATTGATGACACCTCCGGCTTTTTTGATTGCTTCGCATAATGCGCGTTTTGCCAGCTCCTCAATGAGCTGGAGACGGAACTCCTTGGAAGCTCTCCAGGAGGAGCGGGGATTTACCTCGTCAAGGGCGGCCTTTGCAAAGGCCTGGATTGCCCCTTCATCAGCTGTCTCACAGCCCTTTAACAATTCCTCGGCCTTCCGGCAGCGCAGGGGAGTAGGGCCTGCTACGCCGTATCCCAGACGCACTTCCTCAAAACGCTTTCTGTCCGGGTCAAGCTTTACTCTCACAGCACAGCCCAGAGTGGCGATCTCCATGGATTTGCGCTTGCCGTATTTGGCATAGTGGCCGTGCCAGCCTTCAAAATTTTCTTTCCTGATAACGAAGCCGGTGCACACCTCGCAGCGGTCACGGACTGTCCGGCCAGGGCCGGTATAAAATTCACAGATGGGGACGGTGCGCTTTCCCTCCGGCCCCTCTAACAGAACCAGGGCTTCCAGAGTCCACATGGTGGAAGCAGAGTCGGCCGAGGTAGCGCCGTTGCAGATATTTCCTCCGATGGTTCCTGTATTACGGATCTGAGGGCCTCCTACTGTATCAACGGCTTCCCCAAGCATGGGGATGTACTTCTGGATCAGGGGATCGTTGGTAATGTGGGAAAAAGCAGTTCCTGCCCCGATCCACAGATCTCCGTTGTCCAGCTGTTTTACGCCCTTTAATTCTTCGAGATTGTGGATGGATACCACGGATTTTCCCGCATCCTTTCCCTCGCGGACACGGATGAGCACATCGGTTCCTCCGCTTATGATCTGCGCATTGGGATCTTCCTTCAGGGCTCTTATGGCGTCTGCCACGTCCTTTGCCTCATAAAATGACTTAATATCAAACATAACCTTCTCCTTATATCAGACCTTTTTCTTTAAACTGTTCAATCAGCCGCTGGGCGGTCATAGGGGTTACATTCATATGAACGCCGGTAGCATTTAAGATGGCATTGCGGATCGCCGGGGCCACCGGGATGGCCGGAGGCTCTCCCAGGGATTTGTTTCCGTAAGGGCCGGTGGGATCGTCTAACTGGATAAAGGATACGTTCAGATCTGGTGTATCCATGGCAGTAGGGATCTTGTAGTCCAGCAGATTGTTGTTTAACGGTTTTCCTGTTTTTTCGTCTACCAGGAGCTCCTCGGACAGACCGTATCCCAGTCCCATGCTCATGCCGCCGTGCACCTGTGCCCTTGCCGTAGCTGGATTGATGAGGATGCCGGAGTCATGGACATTGATGATGTCCTTTACCGTCACAAGCCCAAGAGGCATATCCACCTCAATCTCCACAAAGCAGCAGCCGGAGGAGAATGTATTGTCCTTACAATGGTTGGTCACTTCCGCTGTGATGTGGACAGAGCGGTCAAGGGAATAAAATGCAGTATCCGCAACCACGGCTACATCAAAGAGAAGGGGATCGCCGCCGGCGCCGATAATCTGGCTGTTTTCAATGTCCAGCATATCCTCCAGGATCTCCTCATCAGGAGCAAGGCCAAGGGCGTTCCTTAAGCGGTCGGCTGCCTCTTTCACCTGATCGGCATATACAGTCTTTGACATATCGCTCACATCATGATTTAACATGTAAGCGGCATAGGAGAGGATCTTATGGCGGAACTCCTCGCCGCACTTTTTGCAGGCCATGCCTGATACATAGGTCTGACGGGAGGCGTAAGCGCCGGTGTCAAAAGGAGTCACATCTGTGTCCTGGGTGGACACGATATAAACCTTATCAAAGGAGATGCCCGTTGTCTGGGAGGCCATCTGGGAGAATACGGTATCCGCTCCCTGACCGATCTCCGTAGCGCCCATGCAAAGCTGCATCGATCCGTCCTGATTTAAGATCATGCGGGTGGAAGCAGTCTCCAGAGAAATGGGGTGTACGCCTGTCTTGTAGCAGAAGATTGCCATTCCAACGCCCTTTCTCACAGGACCCTCCTGATGGCGGTAGGCTTCCCATTTTTCATCCCAGTGGATATGTTTTTTTCCTTCCTCAATACATTTCTTTAAACCGTAGGAGTGGAAGGTGATTCCATTGGAGGGATCCACAAACCCTTCCTCCATACAGTTCTTTAAGCGGAACTCACAGGGATCCATCCCGATGGCGTCAGCCATGTCATCCGTAAGACACTCTGCAAACCAGTCAGCCTGAGGGATTCCGTAGGCTCTCATGGCTCCGGCAGTGGGGGAGGAGGTGTATACCGTGTAGCAGTCTACCTCGGTTCCCAATTCATCACGGTACAGATCCTTAAATACATTGCCGCAGTTGGCGCAGATGGCGTGGCCGTGGGAGGCGTAAGCGCCGTTGTTGGCATAAGCCTCCAGCTTTCTTGCTTGATGGCATGGCGGGTACGGGTTCCGGAAATGGTTTCCTCGCGGCTGATCTCCAGACGGACCGGCCTTCCGCCTACGGACATGGTCAAAAAGGCGTTTAATGGCTCATAGAGTACATCCTGCTTATTTCCAAAGCCGCCTCCGATGTATGGCTTGATGATGCGTACCTGGCCGATGGGGATCCCCAGGGCCTGGGAGGTACAGCGCCTTACAATGTGGGGGATCTGGGTGGAGGACACGATGGTCACTTTGCCGTTTACGTCCACATAGGCCCAGGATACAGGAAGCTCAATATGGCAGTGGGAGATCCTGGGAGTATCGTACTCCTCCTCTAAAGCTACAATATCCTCAGGAGAATAAAGCTCCTGAGCTTTTTTTAACCCATCCTGGTATGTAAAATCAGGATCTCCCATGGTCATATGGGAGTGGACGATCACATTGTCCTTGCGAAGATCCGGGTGAAGGGGAGTGGCCCCTTCTGCCATGGCTGCCTCTACGGTAACGATGGGCTCATATTCCTCGTATTCTACCTTCACCAGGCGGGCGGCTCTGGCTGCTGCCACCTCATCCTCTGCTATAACGGCAGCGATGTCATCGCCGTAAAGGCGGACTCTTTGGTTTAAGATCTTTCGGTCGCAAATATCCTGATGCTTCGTCTCAACGCTCCAGGGATGTCCCGCAGTAGGAAACTGACAGTCAGGAACGTCAAAACAGGTGACGATCTTTACAACGCCAGGTACTTTCAGCGCTTCCTCAAGGTCAAAGCTTTTTACAAGACCGTTGGCGATCGTAGAATGGATCACCCTTCCGTGCAGAATGTCCCTGGGTTCCAGATCTGCCGTATATTTGGCTTCGCCTGTTACTTTTCCGTATGCGTCCACACGTTTTACTTGCTGCCCTACAATATTCATTATTCGGTTGCCTCCTTACTTTTTGCCAATGGGGAATAGAGTCTGCATGAATGATATAGGATAATGCTACCAAGGAAAGAAATGTTGTTAATAAATAGTTTTATATAACAAAAAAAGAGCTGGCTACATAAGATATGTAGTCAACTCTTAAGGTAGT
>CABQJX010000118.1 GCA_902464595.1 uncultured Lachnoclostridium sp.
AATAGTATGGCTAAGTGTGCAATCTGTGAAAAGGCAGCTCATTTTGGTAATCAGGTGAGCCATTCCCATAGAAGATCCAACAAAATGTGGAAAGCAAACGTAAAATCTGTCAAGGTCAAGGTTAACGGCGGAACCAAGAGAATGTACGTATGTACTTCCTGCTTACGTTCCGGCCTCGTAGAGAGAGCTTAATCCAACAGACTACTGCAAAAGAGCATTGCCATGAGGCAGTGCTTTTTTTGTCCCCATTTCCAGAAATTTCCCAGCAAAACGGACTGCCCGCCCGGTACAAAGACCCTCAGGCAGACAGTCCCCATCAACTTTAGCAGCAAAACAAATTGTATCCCAGCACCAGGCAGGCCACAATAAACAAAAAGGTGCAGATCGTCTCAGGAATAAAGAGAAGCACTGCCATACCCAGCCCAAAACAAAACAGCATAAGCCCGCATACACGTTTCATATCCGGTCTATCCTCCCACTTCCCAGGCATGCTGAACCATGCCCTTCTCTATTCTATGCAGAAAGGCGGGCTGTCATTCACGACCCTTTTACTCCTCTGTGGGAATATGCTCCACAGATCCGTTATCATAGGAAGCAGCTGTATCCTTTGCCGCCTGAAGGGTCTCCTCTGACACATGAGGTTTTCCGCCTAAAAACTTATTGATAAGATCCGGGGCCATATCCATAACCTTTGTGAGGGCATCCTGGTTCTTCACATTCACCAGCCGGGTAACGCCATTTTGGATCACAAGGACAGCACTGGGACTCATCTTTGCGCTCATTCCTCCCCCTCCCCGCTGCTTCTGTTTCCCGCCCTCAGCAAAGGAACCGGCGGCCATGCCGCAGGTAACATCAATAAGAGGAACAATGATCGTCTCTCCCACCTGTACCGGCTGTCCTACTACTGTTTTGGTATTCACAAACTGATCCATTCCTTTAAACAAGGTATCAATCGTAGATGTAAACTGATTTTCCGCCATAATATGTCCTCTCTCTTATATTTTATATACACTCCGCCGCACAAGCTATTTTTTTCGAAGCCCCAAAAGCAGCCTGCGGGTATGCTTGTCAAACAGCACATGAAGAACCAGCCACAGAAGGAAAGACAGCCGGATCCTTCCCCTAACACTTCCCTCCGCCTCCAAAACGGGCTCGTCAAAAACAGGATAAAGGGAAAGATGGTTATGGCAAAAAGGATAGATCAGACTGGCTGCTTCCAGCACCTGCCCTGTTGTGTAGGGATCCTCAAACCCAAAGGTCAGGCTGATCATTCCCTTTCCCGGACATATATGGCGGCAAAGCCGTTCAAGCTGCCTCCACAGAAGGCGAAGGGAAGCCTGGTTCTTTTCATTCTGAAGCCACTCCCACTTTTCAGAAAGGGAATCCCTTATACTTTTTAGCTTATCACAAACTGACTGGAAAGAAAACCGAAGTCTTTGAAAACGATCCTTCCCCTTTCCCAGCTTCTGCCAGAAACCAGGGCCCTTGTCAGAGGCAGCCCTAGGACTTTGTGCATCCTTTTGCTTTTGTTCCGCTGCTTTCTCTTCCCGGCTCCCTTCCTCTGGACTGGGAGAGGATTCTTTTTCCTCCGGTTCTTCTTTTAATCTTCCTTCCTCCGGACCGGGAGAAGATCCTTTTTCCTCCGGTTCTTCTTTTGATCTTCCTTCCTCCGAGCCAGCTAAAAAGCTTTCTTCCCCTGGAACTTCCCCCGGTTCTTCTTCCTGTTCAGCCCCTCCCCATATTTTTTTCCCAAGAACCTTAAAATCCCAGGAAAATCCTTCCTGCTCCTGAGGCAGGCGCACATAGGAGAAATGAAATACAAACAGCCGAAAAAGCCAGGAAACCTTCCCACGAACAAACTGCTCCCCTTTCCACTCTCCCCAAAAACGGTAGCGCACAGGAACAAAAAGAACCAGAAGGACAGCCAGAAGGATCAGGATCAAAAGAACCAGAAGAATGATCCCCAAAATCTTCAGAATCAAAAATAAACTATGGGTCATATCTCCTCCTGTTCCCCGGGAATCCTTCCTGATTCTTTCCCTTCCTTTATTTTCATAAACCGGTTCCAGTCAAAACCGCCTGTGGCCTGGTACATATCGTCCACCATAGAACATACCACCTGGCATGCCTCCCCATATCCCTGAGCCACTCCCAGTATAAACAATCCATCCCACTCCTGATCCCGAAGCAGGATAACCGGCCGTATATCAAATATATGATTCCCACTTTGAGGAGCGGTAATCACATAGGTCTGGGGCAGCAGTTTTTTCTCCCGTATACTGCGCAGGATCCAGGATCTGTGAGCCTCTGCACGCTCTCCCATATACAGATGGTTCCACCAACGCATTCCCTCCCCTCCTTCCGGCAGTCTGTCTAAAAACACACTGCCCCCTTCTGTCTGCGGTCTATGATCTTTTCCAGCCTAGATCTCCCACATTGTTTCTTCCTGGATCATCATCCGCAGCAGTTCCATTGATGTCTCCTTCTCATCCTGATCGGTGCAGCTCTCAAAGCTGCTCCTGATATACTCACCAATTTCATCTATGGACTCAAAAAACATAGGAAGACGGGATAAGGCTGCCGCCATAGCAGCCCGCACCATCGCTTTGGGCTTTCCCGCAAAAAAGGCGGTCCAATCCTGGAATAGGCGCTCCAGCTCTTCTGAGTAAACGGCATCGTCCACAATTTCCTCTTCTTTTTCTTCCTTTCTAAAGGAAACGAAGGGGCTGTCACTCATAAGGAGCTTAACCTTCTCCCAAGTATCCGAGAATGATCCCCCCTCTGCTTCCCGTCCATCGTCCATTTTTTCCCACTGTTCCAGATAAACCTCCTGTCTTCCCTCCAGTAAAGGAAGCCCGTCGGTCACCTCCTGTGGAATTAGGCGAACAGCTCCCTCCTCAAAGAGGGCAGCCAGACAGGACAGCATTTCCCGGATCTGTTCCTCCTCCAAAGCTTCTGTCACAGCCATTCCTCTTGTAAGCTCCATCAGATACAATTCGTTGACCAAATCCATAAAAAGGCTTAGCCTGCCAGTATATTCCTCCAAAAGCACTCCGCCCTGCCCCAAAATCCCAGAAAGGCGGCGGTATTCTCCTTCCGTCAGGTTTTTCAGATCCGCTGCCTCAAGCTCCTTCAAAAGAGCCTCCAGCTCGCCGCAGTCCTGTTCCATTCCCTCCGGACGTATCATCATAGTATCGGAACGAAGCATGTAAAGGGCATCGGAAAAGGCACTTTTCTCCCTCCCTTTATATAGGGAAAGCCCCCGATCCACCAGAGAAAAAAATTTATTTTTGGTCAGACGCACCGGAAGCTCCCCAATGACAGAACGGATCCGTTCATTCATCAGAAACGTTTCCCCGGCTTGGGTAATATAGGACAAAATTTCCCTTGTCCACTGTTCTTCATCCCCAGCTACCTTTCGCTCCCTGATCTCTGGGAGCAGACGGCGCTCCATGCGATTAAAGGCATACTCGTAAAGCTGCATCTCATCCGCATAAGCGCAGGCTCCTTCCATGGCATGGATCGTCTCCTCCCGCAGGGCTTCTAATCCGGGATCCACGGTTTCCTTTCCCTGATCCTCCAAAAAAGCCTTGAGAAGCCTGTGGTATTCCTTCTCCAGAGCAGGAAGACGGCCGCAAAATACCCCATTTCCCTCCTGAAGCATTTCATAATAAGTATAATAATTCAAAACCATTTCCACCCCAGCACATCGCCGGGCGGCGGAAATCTGTTTTCTCATTTTTTCTATATTCAAACCTAAAACCTCCGAATCCCTCTGATCCTTCCACTTAAATCTCACTATTTTCCAGAAGTCCCGTTCTGTTTTCTATAAGGCACTGTTTTGCCAGCTCCAAAGCCTTTTGCACCGCCTGCTCCCTCACACTCTGTCGGTCCCCCTGAAACTGATACCGGCGTACCTTTGTCTTCTTTCCGAGACAGCATGCCATATAGACTAATCCCACTGGCTTTTGGGGCGTACCTCCGTCCGGACCAGCGATACCTGTGGTGGAAAGGCACAGATCCGTTTGATTGGCCTTCGCGCCTCCCTCTGCCATCTCTGCGGCTGTCTCCCGGCTGACTGCGCCCCAGGCCGCCAGAGTCTCCTCCCGCACTCCCAGCAAGCGCATTTTGGCCTCGTTGGAGTAGGTCACCAGACCCGCTGTAAAGACCTCTGACACCCCCGGAACATTCACCATGCGGGCCGCGATCATGCCTCCTGTACAGGATTCCGCTGTAGACATCGTAAGATGCTCCTCCCGCAGAAGGGCAAACAGCTCAAACTCGGTCTGCATGTTCGACTGTTTTTTTATTGTTTCATCACCCTGGGCCTCAGTCCCATCTACTTCTGGAATCCGGGAATATCCTCTCCCTTCTTCCGTCTCGTGATCTCTGTCTGACGCCAATATCTGCTTTTCCTGCATGCTGTATGCCTCCTTGTTCTGCAGAATCTGTCTTTGTGATCCTCAATCCTCCTGTAATTCTGCTGTGATCTTCTTACATACCGCCTTCTGTCAGCACTTTTTTATTCTTTACAATGTAATCCACCAGGGAGATCACCGTCAGCGCCACAGCGATCACCACAACTGCGTCTGTAAGCAGGGACAGGGCGGGGAGATTAAAGATCAAAAGGATCACAGCGATCATCTGAAACGTCGTCTTAAATTTCCCCCAGTAGCTGGCAGCAATGACCACTCCATTGTCTGCGGCTACCAATCGGAAACCGCTGATAATAAACTCGCGGCTGATAATAATGATGACCACCCAGGCAGGCAGCTGCCCCAGCTCGATCAGACAGATCAATGCAGAGCAGACTAACAGCTTATCCGCCAAAGGATCCATGAATTTCCCAAAATTTGTTACAAGCCCATACTTCCTGGCAATCTTCCCGTCCAGAAAATCCGTAAGGCTGGCTGCGATGAACAGCAGATTTGCCGCCACCCGCATAGTAAAGTTGGATCCATGGTCAAAGAGCAGGGCAGCCACAAAAAAGGGGATAATACATACGCGTAGAATGGTCAGCTTATTTGGCAGATTCATGGTACACCTCCCCGATCAGGTCATACTCAGCAGCTCCTGTAACTTTCACCCGCACGAAATCGCCGGACATCAGTTCTTCCTCCCCATTGACAAAGATCAGGCCGTCTACATTGGGGGCATCCATGTAGGTTCGCCCCACATAAGCAGGCTCGTCCACCACTTTTCCCTCAATGAGAACCGTCAGGATCCTTCCCACCATCTGTTCGCAGTGGTCAAAGGCAATATCCTGCTGAAGCTCCATGATCTCTGCCCTCCGCTCCTCCTTTATCTCCTCCGGGATCTGATCCGGATAGGAGTAAGCGGGAGTGTCTTCCTCTGCGGAATATGGAAATACCCCCAGCCGTTCAAATTCCATTTCATCCACGAAGTCCAGCAGCTCCTGGTGATCTTCCTCTGTCTCCCCAGGGAATCCTGAGATCATAGTGGTGCGAATGGCAATATCCGGGATCTCACGGCGCAGCTTTCCCAGGCGTTCTTTTAATTCCGCCTGGTTGGTGCGGCGGCCCATGCGCTTTAAGATGCGGTCACTGGCATGCTGAATGGGAATATCCAGATAATGACAAACCTTTTCCTCTGTTTTGATGGTTTCGATCAGATCATCTGTGATCTCCTCGGGATAACAGTACTGAAGCCGGATCCAGTGGATGCCCGGGATCTTAGCCAGCTCCTTCAAAAGCCTTGGAAGGGACTTTTCCCCATAAATATCCTTTCCATAGAGGGTAGTCTCCTGGGCCACCAGGATCAGCTCCTTCACCCCTGACTCTGCCAGCTGTCTGGCCTCCTCCACAAGATCTTCAATCGGGACACTGCGGTAAGGCCCTCTCAAATAAGGGATGATGCAATAAGTACAGCGCTTGTCACATCCCTCCGCGATCTTTAAGAAGGCATAGTAACCTCCTGTTGTCACCACCCGCTTGGAGGCTTTGTGGGGAAGCTCCTTCAGATCGTGAAAACAGGATACCTGTTCCCCGGTCTTGGAATCCAAAACCTGCTCCAAAACCCGGGCCACCTCCTCATAAGAAGTGGTTCCCAGGATTGCATCCACCTCAGGGATCTCATCTAAAATCTCCTGTTTATATCTCTGGGCAAGACATCCTGCCACCAGGAGCGCCTTCAATTTTCCTTCTTCCTTGTAGCGGGCCATCTCCAGAATGGTATTAACGCTTTCCTCCTTTGCGTCACCAATAAAACAGCAGGTGTTGATCAGGATCACGTCTGCTTCCTCCTCCGCATCCGTGAAGACAACACCTCTTCCGTTTAACAAACCCAGCATTTTTTCCGTATCCACCAGGTTCTTATCACAGCCCAGGGATATACAAAACAACTTGATATTTTCCATATAAAAACTCCCAATGAATAGTTAAGCCATCTCCTGACAGGAACACCTGTGCTTTCCTGGATCGGAGACGGCTTACGGCTCAGCAGATAAAAATTACGTTACTGTTTACTGGCCTGCCAGCGGACAGCAGCAAACTTACTCCTCCTCGGCTTCTTCCTCCTCCGGAAGGATCTTTACTTTCTGATGATACAGCTCATCAATGGCGATGGATAAGGGCTTCTTCCCAGCTGCTCCTGCAACAAAGGGAGCCTCTCCGGCGATCAGCTGTCTGGCACGCCTGGAAGCTGCAATCACGATGGAGTAGCGGCTCTGCACAACCGGCTGCTCTCCTGGCTCAATATCGCTGTTTACTACATTAATCAGATCTGTGTATGATGGATGTAACATATTACATTCCCCTTTCCATAATTCATAATAATGATTTCCCTGCCTAAGGGCAGAACCTATTTTCTCTCATCTTTTCTTTCGTCCAGATGGTAAAGCTCCTCCCGCATGCGGCTGAGAAAATCCAAATGGTATCCTGTTTTCCTGTGCTGCAGCTGGATCAGCTGGTGCATCTGCTGCACACAGGTATCAATCTCGTCATTGATCAGCAGGTAATCGTAAGCTTCCATACCGGAAGCTTCCTCTGCTGCCCGGCGCAGCCTTGCGTTGATCACCTCGATCGTCTCCGTGCCCCTGCCTACCAAACGGCGGCGCAGTTCTTCGGCGCTGGGAGGAGTCACAAACACCAGAAGCGCTTCCGGGAAACGTTTCTTTACCTTTAAGGCGCCCTGTATCTCTATTTCCAGGATCACATCTTTCCCCTCAGCCATCTTCTGCTCCACATAACTTTTAGGGGTCCCATAGTAATGGTTCACATACTGAGCATACTCGATCAGCTGCCCTTCCTCTATCATCTGCTGGAACTTATCTTTGGACAGGAAGAAGTAATCTTCCCCATCCTTTTCCCCCTCTCTGGGCTGTCTGGTGGTGGCGGATATAGACAGCGCATAATTGTCATACCGCCGTAACAGTTCCTTCATAAGGGTTCCCTTTCCTGCTCCGGAAAAACCGGATACGACCGCTAAAATTCCCTGCTGCTTCATGGCATCTCTCCCTGATATTTCAATGATATTTCAATGTACTATTCAATGTTTTGGATCTGCTCCCTGACCTTCTCGATCTCTGTCTTAAGAGCAATGGCTTTATCTGAGATGGACAGATCCGTAGATTTGGAAAGAATGGTGTTGGCTTCCCGGTTCATCTCCTGGGCAATAAAATCAAGCTTTCTTCCCACGCTTTCCCCGCTTAAAAGCTCCTGTCTGGTGTTATTGATATGGCTTCTGAGGCGGACCGTTTCCTCATCTACACAGATCTTATCCGCATAGATCGTTACCTCCGCAGCAATGCGGCTCTCCTCAATCGCCGTACCGTTTAACAGCTCCTTTACCTTATCCTCCAGACGGCCTCTGTATTCCCCAAGGATCTGGGGGGAACGCTCCTCGATGTAATCCACCAGGCTTTCCATGTAATCCAGCTTACCCATGAGATCCTTTTTCAAGTGCTCGCCCTCTGTCTCCCTGGATTCCACAAACCGCCCGGCGGCTGTCTCCAGGGCCTCTGACAGGATCCCCCACAGATGCTCCTCATCGTCCGGAGCCTGCTCCATGGACAATACCTCCGGAAACTTAGCCAAAGCCGATACTTTTACATCGTTCTGGATGCCAAACTCCTCTGCCATACGGTCAAAATAAGCCATATACTCCGCTGCCAGAGCCCTGTTGTATTTAAGGCACAGATTGCTCTCCGTATAATCCTCGTAGGTGATGAACAGATCCACCTTGCCCCTCTGAATGTATTTTTTAAGAAGCGTTCTGATGGCGGCCTCGAAATAATTGAACTTCTTGGGCATCTTGATACTCAGATCCAGATACCGATGGTTCACGGCCTTCATTTCGACAGAGATTTTATATTCGTCCGTCACATTCTCGCATCTGCCGAAACCCGTCATGCTTTTTAACATAACTTATGCCTCGCTTTCATGCAGCTTCTCAGATAGAAAACCGTCATTTTCTTCCAACTGAGTGCTGTCCATAGTTAAATAGTATTATAAGTCATCTGTGTGGGCAAGTCAACTTTTTTTCAACTTAGCCCACGACATACGCATGAATTGTTTTCCTTCCTCTTTTTCAAAATATCTTGTTTTTA
>CABQJX010000119.1 GCA_902464595.1 uncultured Lachnoclostridium sp.
TATCCGGGACATTTTCATTTGTGATATACTGAGACATTATCATAAATGGCTTATAGATCTGAGTTTGCCCTGTGCGTTAGCCTTGACAAAAACAGCTGTGCAGGTTATACTAAACAGGCAGTTTGAGCGGCGTTTTGGCGTTTGCTTTCTGCATATGGATTTGTTATAAAGCTTCCACGCAGCCGGGGAGATAGCGGTGCCCTGTACCTGCAATCCGCTCCAGCAGGGGTGTTGCCCTGCCTCGGACTGTTGGCTGCGAAGCTGGCTTGTGTAAGTGGCGTTGACGTTTGGGTCTTACGCAACGGGAATCTGTGAACCGTGTCAGGGCAGGAATGCAGCAGCACTAAGCAGAAGCTTCCGTGTGCCGTGAGGCAGCCTGGACTGAGTTAACTGCATGAGTATCGTTCGTGGCCGCAGTACAAAGCAGGGTGCGTGGATTTAAAAATGGGATATAGATCTGAGGATAATAAATTGTATCGCCGGATCTATGTCCCATTTTATTTTCTCTTGCCCCGGACAATCCTTTGCGCTATAATTACAAAATGGGTATAGTATAACCATCTGACACAAATGGAAACTCTATAAGGAGGAAGTGCAGTATGAGAAGAATAGGAATATTGACCAGTGGTGGAGACTGCCAGGCACTGAACGCCACCATGAGAGGTGTGGCGAAGTCCTTATATAACATGTTTGACGATGTGGAAATAATTGGATTTGATGACGGATACAAAGGTTTGATGTATGCAGATTATCAGATCATGAAGCCGGAGGATTTCTCCGGTATCCTGACCCAGGGAGGAACCATACTGGGAACCTCCCGTCAGCCCTTTAAGCTTATGCGCACTCCTGACGAGAACGGGCTAGACAAGGTAGAGGCCATGAAGCACACCTACAAAAAGCTGAAACTCAGCTGTCTTGTAGTCCTGGGAGGAAATGGAAGCCAGAAGACGGCCAACATGCTCAGCGAGGAAGGGTTAAATATCGTTTCCCTTCCCAAGACCATTGACAATGATCTGTGGGGAACAGATATGACCTTTGGATTCCACAGCGCTGTGGAGGTGGCTACCAACGCCATCGACTGTATCCATACGACTGCCGCGTCTCACGGGCGGGTGTTCATCGTGGAAGTAATGGGCCATAAGGTAGGCTGGCTGACCCTTTACGCAGGCCTGGCAGGAGGGGCTGACATCATTCTCCTTCCTGAGATCCCTTATGACATTAACGCAGTATGCGATGCCATCGTAAAGAGAGCGAAGGCTGGAAAACGATTTTCCATTTTGGCTGTGGCTGAGGGCGCTATCTCGAAAGAGGACGCCAGCATGACCAAGAAAGAGCTGAAAGAGAAGAAGAAAAATGGAATGGTATATCCTTCCGTGGCTTATGAGATCGGGGCCAAGATCCAGGAGGCTACAGGCAGCGAGGTGAGAGTAACAGTTCCGGGCCATATGCAGAGGGGTGGAGAACCCTGCCCTTACGACAGGGTGCTGGCTACCAGGCTGGGAGCAGCAGCAGCGAAGCTGATCTCTGAGGAAAAATACGGCTATATGGTAGCGGTAAAGAACGGCGAGCTGACGGACGTGCCCTTGTCTGAGGTGGCAGGAAAGCTGAAGACAGTGGATCCCCAGTGCTCCATGATCCGCGAGGCTAAGATGGTGGGGATCAGCTTTGGCGACCAATAGAAGTTAGGAGTTATGAAATATGTCATATACGGCATTATACCGTAAATGGCGTCCCGTTTCTTTTGAAGACGTAAAGGGCCAGGACGCTATTGTACAGACATTAAAAAATCAGATTCTGTCAGAGCGGGTAGGCCATGCCTATCTGTTCTGCGGAACCAGGGGAACGGGAAAGACCAGTATTGCTAAAATATTTGCCAGGGCTGTAAACTGTGAGCATCCGGTGGAGGGAAGCCCCTGCAATGAATGTGCGGCCTGCCGGTCCATTTTATCCGGCTCCTCAATGAATGTGGTGGAGATCGACGCCGCTTCCAATAATGGTGTGGAGAATATCCGGGAGATCCGGGATCAGGTTCAGTATCCTCCCACAGAGGGGAGATACAGGGTTTATATTATTGACGAGGTTCATATGCTGTCCATCGGCGCTTTTAACGCCCTGTTAAAGACATTGGAGGAACCGCCCTCTTATGTGATCTTTATACTGGCTACCACGGAGGCCCACAAGATCCCAATTACCATTCTCTCCCGCTGTCAGCGGTATGACTTTAAGCGCATTTCTATGGAGACCATCGCGGATCGTCTGCGGGAGCTGACCCGGGCGGAACAGATCCAGGTAGAGGATCGGGCCCTTCTTTATGTGGCAAAGGCAGCAGACGGTTCTCTGCGGGATGCCCTGAGCCTTTTGGATCAGTGCGTGGCCTTCCATTACGGAAAGCTTCTGACCTACGACAATGTGCTGGAGGTTTTGGGCGCGGTAGATCCCGGCGTGTTCAGCCGTATGTTCAGGGCAGTGGCGGAAAAACGGACAAAGGACTGCATATATGCTCTGGAGGAGGTTGTGATCCAGGGAAGGGAGCTGGGACAGTTCGTCACAGACTTTATCTGGTATCTGCGCAATCTTCTTTTGGTTCAGAGCGCTGATGATGCAGAGGGCCTGGTGGACATGTCAGAGGAAAATCTCAGACAGCTGAAGGAGGATGCCGGAAAGGCAGATGGAACCACCCTTATGCGTTACATTCGGGTGTTTTCTGAGCTTTCAGGCCAGCTTCGCTATGCGAGCCAGAAGCGGGTGCTGGTGGAGGTGGCATTGATCAAGCTGACCCGCCCTTCCATGGAAGCTGATCTGGATTCCGTTCTCCAGCGGCTAAATGATCTGGAAATGCAGCTAGAGGATCTGGAAGCAGGTAGGCGGGCTCTCCCGGCTTCCGCTTTTTCCGGACTGGCGGTTCCTGAAGGCGGTCAGAGCGCAGCACGCCTGCCAGGACAGCCGGATCCCTCCGGGGATTTTGGGGATGTCCCCAGTGCAGAGGTTTCCATTCAGGGAGGGACGGCAAAAGGAGTTTCCAGCTCCCGGCCGGGAGGGGGCGAGAGCGCTCCCGCAGACCGTGTATCCCTTCCAAAAGCCCAGTATGAGGAGCTGAATCTGATCCGCAATGAATGGGCAAAGATTGTCCGGAGCATGGGAGGCGGGGCTCGTTCCTATCTCAGAGATACGGTGGTAGAGCCTTCCGGTGAGGGATGCCTGACCATTGTATTTATGGACGCGATGAATTATGATATTGGAAAGCGCCCAACGGTAGTCGGACAGCTGGAGCGCCATGTGGAGGAAACCTATGGCCGCAGTATTTATTTTAAAACCCGGCTGGCAGGCCGTGGGGAGCGGTTTGACACAATTTATGTTACAAAAGAAGAATTAGAAGAAAAGATCCATATGGATATAACATATGAAGATGAATGATCGAGGAGGAAAATGAAAATGGCAAAACGTGGAGGATTTCCGGGAGGTATGCCCGGCAATATGAATAATCTGATGAAGCAGGCACAGCGTATGCAGCGTCAGATGGAGGAGACGACCAAAGAGCTGGAAGCCAAGGAATATACGGCAGCTTCCGGCGGCGGTGCAGTCAGCGTGACCGTATCCGGCAAGAAGGAGGTTGTTGCGGTAAAGCTGTCTCCGGAGGTAGTGGATCCAGATGACATTGAGATGCTTGAGGATCTGATCGTCGCAGCAGCAAATGAGGCATTCCGCCAGATGGAGGCAGAGAGCAGCGAGGCCATGGCTAAGCTGACCGGCGGCCTGGGCGGAGCATTGGGTGGAGGATTCCCGTTCTAATGGATTACTACAGCAGTCAGATTACCAAGTTAATAGAAGAATTGTCCAAACTTCCTGGCGTAGGAGCGAAATCAGCCCAGAGGCTGGCATTTCACATTATCAATATGCCAAAGGAGCAGGTAGATGCCCTGGCGGGGGCCATGACAGGGGCCAGAAATAATGTGCGCTATTGTAAGGAGTGTTTTACCCTGACCGACAAGGAATTATGTCCCATCTGCAGCAGCGCCAGACGGGATCATAAGACCATTATGGTGGTAGAGAACACCAGGGATTTGGCTGCCTATGAAAAAACAGGAAAATATAACGGGGTATACCATGTGCTGCATGGCGCCATTTCTCCTATGCTGGGGATTGGCCCGGGGGATATAAAGCTGAAGGAGCTTATGCAGCGGCTCCAGTCTGACGTGGAGGAGGTCATCATTGCGACTAACTCCAGCCTGGAAGGAGAAACAACGGCTATGTATATCAGCAAGCTGATCAAGCCTACAGGGATACGGGTGACAAGGATCGCCAGCGGCGTGCCTGTTGGCGGCGATCTGGAATACATAGACGAGGTAACTCTTTTGCGGGCACTAGAGGGCAGAACCGAGCTTTAGAGCGCGTTTCCATACCGGAACTGGCGATAGGAGAATGCAAAAATGGATAAATACGAGTTTAATATAAAGGTTGAGCAGATCAAGAAAATGGTGGCCCGGGGCGACTATGAGACTGCTATGAAGATTTCAGATACCATTGACTGGCGCAGGGTGCGGAATGTAAATATCCTGACCATGGTAGCCACGATTTATGAGAAAAATGAGGAATATCAGGAGGCAAAGGATATTCTTTTGCTGGCTTTTGAGCGGGCGCCTATTGGAAAACGCCTGGTATACAAGCTGGCAGAGCTGGCAGTGAAGGAGGGAAGCGTTCAGGAGGCAGAGGATTATTACAGAGAATTTTGTGATTTGGCTCCCGACGATCCCAGGCAGTATATCCTGCGTTATCTGATCTTAGGGGCTAAGGGAGCTCCAGTAGAGCAGCTGATCCATACCCTGGAACAGTACTGCAACATTGAGCTGGATGAAAAATGGCTTTATGAGCTGGCGGAGCTGTATGCGGAGGCTGACATGGGAGAGCTTTGCATTATGGCCTGCGATAAGCTGATGCTCATGTTTGGTTTGGGAAAATATGTGGATAAGGCAATGGAGTTAAAGCAGGAGTTTGCCCCGCTTACCGGTTACCAGAGGGATCTGGTGGAAAACCGTGATAAATATGAGGCACGCTTAAAAGCAGTGGAGGAGGACTTTGACCGAAGCTCCAGAAGGCCTGTCTATGATTCTGGGAACCGTTATGAGCAGGCTGAGCCTTCACCGGAGTCTTATGATGTGTATCAGGAAGCCGCCCTTTCTATGGAGCCGGAGGCTGAGGAGTATCAGGAAAAATCTTATCAGGAAGAACCTTATGAGGAAGGATCCTATCAGGAAGAGCCTTATGAGGGAGATCCATATGAGGAAGAGTCCTATCAGGAGAAACCGCTTCGCCGCCCGGTAGTTATTGAGCCGGAAATGGATATGGAGCAAGAAGAAGTATTTGAGAAAGGCTCAGAGGAAGAATCGGAAGAACCGTCTGAGGAGCTGTCCGAAGAAGGATCTGGGCAGCCGGCCAAGGAGCAGCCGGAGGTAATCCATGCAGAGGGAACCGGCGAGGAGAAAATTGTCAGGATGCCGGAGCCGGCTGCGGCTGAATATAGAAAACCAGAGGTTGTACGCCGTCCGGCAGACAGCCCGGTAACGCTGATGTCTGATGAAGCAGTAAGATCCCGGATCCATGAGGCGCGGGCGCAGGCAGATCTGGCCAGGGAAATGTCACGCATTTCACCGGAACAGCACAGGCCGGAGCAGGATCTGGCCCAGACTAGGGTACTCACTGATATTAAGGATCTGGGACGGCCATTCGTCTCATCGGAAGCCCATCATTTTATGATCGAAGCGGAATACTCTACCTCTGGTTTGGATCAGGCTATCCAGCTTTTAAAGAAGATCCACAAAGAAACAGGAGCAAAAAATCAGGCAGCCAGGATCAGCGGAGAAAAATTGAATGCCAGAGGTGTATTTGCTATTGCGGATAAGCTTACAGGAAAAGATCTGATTATTGAGCAGGCGGGAGCCATGGACGATAAGACGCTCCAGGAGCTGAATCAGCTTATGGCAAGAGATGAGACTGGAATGAATGTGATCCTGATCGACGGAGCCGGAAATTTAGCCCGCATCCATAAGATATACCCGGGGCTGGCAAAACGGTTTGAGTATGTGGGAAAGTCTGAAAAAACAGAAGATTCCCGTCCTGTCCGCCAGGTACAGCCGTCTTCTGAACCAGCAGCCCAGCCTGCGTCCAGCCCAGCCCAGTCGGCTTCCGAGCTGGTGCGCCCGTCAGCCCGTCCGGCGTCCCGTCCAGCTCAGCCTTCTTCTGAGCCAGTGCGTCAGGAAACCCGTCCGGCGTCTCGTCCTGCTCAGGTGGCTTCTGAGCCAGCAGCCCGTCCGGCATCTCGTTCGGCACAGCCAGTTTCCGGGCCAACGCGTCCGTCAGCCCGTCCTGCCCTGGCAGCTTCTGAACCAGTGCGTCAGGAAACCCGTCCTGAGGAGGAGAAAGAGACATTTGTCCAGGCTCAGGAAAGATCTCAGTCAGAAAATATTTATAAGATGAAGCAGGAAGCAGCCTTTGAACCTTCTGCCAGTCATAAGGAAGATGAAGTTCTGGAACCGCAGACCGCTGCCGGGTCAGTGGATTATGATGATCAGGAAGAAATGGATATGGACGAATTTGCCCAGTATGCCTGTAAATATGCTTCTGATATTGACTGCAGTATTTCTGGAAAAAGTATGCTGGCGCTTTACGAGCGGATTGAGATCATGGAGGAGGATGGGATTCCCCTTACCAGAACAAATGCAGAGGATCTCATCGAGGAGGCAGCTGACAAGGCAGAAAATCCATCCTTTATTAAGAAAATTACAGGGATCTTTTCTTCAAAATATGATAAAAATGGCCTTCTGATTTTGAGGGAGGAGCATTTTGTATGATAAAAAAGGATTGGAACGCTAAAATAATTGCTCTCGATCTGGATGGGACACTGCTGGACAGCGAAAAGCATCTTTCTGCCAGAAACAGGGCAGCGTTAGAAGCGTGCATCCAGAAGGGGATTTATGTGGTTCCCACTACAGGCCGTCCTGCCGCAGGAATTATGCAGGAAATCCTCTCTATTAAAGGAATCCGGTACGCGATTACCGTCAATGGGGGAGTGATCGCAGATTTGGCGGAAAAGCGCTGCCTGAAACGCTGCATTATTCCTAACGGCCGGGCCTTGGCCCTTTTAAAACGGCTTGGGAAATATCATGTGATGTATGATCCTTATATGGATGGGAAGGGAATCTCCCAGCCTGATTTTATCGAACACATGGATGACTATAAGATTCCGGAAACGATTCAAAGGCTGGTGCGTGCTACCAGAAGCGTTGTGCCTGATATTTTAGAGTATGTGGAGCAATGCGGCAGCGATGTGGAAAAAATCAATGTTTTTCTGGCGGATATGAGGGAGATGGCTCCTCTCCGCCAGGAGCTTTCTGCCTTTGAGGATATGGTAATAAGCTCATCTATGGTAAACAATCTTGAAATCAATGCTCTGGGAGCGACAAAAGGGGAAGCGCTTTTGTGGCTGGCGGATTTCCTTGGAGTGCCCTGTGAGGATACCATTGCTTTTGGAGACGGTGAAAATGACATATCTATGCTCAGAGCAGCCGGGATAGGGATTGCCATGGCAAACGCTTCTGACATCGTTAAGGAGGCTGCAGACCAGCTGACTGGTACAAACGATGAGGATGGAGTTGCCTGTGCTATCGAACAGATGATTTTAGAGAGAGACTGAAAATGAATAGCATAGCAGAAAATTGGTTATCTGTAGGAGCAGGGATTTTCCTTTTGGGTATGATGCTGTATGGCCATTACAGAGGGGCGGTACGGCAATGCGTTTCCTTAGGGGCTCTGATCCTTACGATAGTATTGGTAAAAATAGGAACGCCATATATGACCCAGGTGGTTCGTGAAAATCCGGCCATTCGTCAGAATGCTGCGGAAGCTATATTAAATGCAGCGGGCTGGAAGGAGGATTTTGGGAAAAATGCGGAGGTTCCTGCTGTCCAGCGGACCGTGATTGAGAATCTCAATCTTCCTGACCCTTTGAAAAATTTGCTGCTGGAAAATAATAACAGCGAATTTTACAGCATATTAGGGGTAGAGCAGTTCGCAGAATACGTCAGCACATATCTCGCGGATATTTTGATCCACACAGTAGGGTCGGCGATTCTGTTTGCAGTGATCTATTCTCTAATCCATATGCTGGTAAGATGGCTGCATATTTTGTCACGGCTTCCGATCCTTTATGGATTGGATCATATAGCGGGAGCGGTTCTGGGCGTGTTTCAGGGACTGGTACTTTTGTGGCTGGGATGTTTTGTGGTAGGACTTTGTTCTGCTACTTCCTGGGGAAGGGAGCTGGAGCAGCAGATCCAGGCCAGCGCCTGGCTGAGTTTTCTGTATCGATATAATATGATCCATGTGCTTTTAGGAAGTGTGATCAGGGGGATTTTATAAGGGGTTCTGCATTGCAGAACCCCTTATAAATCGATTGGGGGTATCATGTATTGCTTCAGCGTAAGGAGAGTGTAAAAAAATAGTAAAAAATGTCTGTCAAGCGTTTTTGAAAATGTCCCGAAAAACTTTAAGTATTAGCCCCGACTTAT
>CABQJX010000120.1 GCA_902464595.1 uncultured Lachnoclostridium sp.
TAATTTTTGAACTTAGATGGGTGTGGTTGAGGAACACATTCATGCGTTTGTCGTGAGGGTTGTGATCTTAATGGTATCCCCCATAGGGGCATTGTACTCCGCGTTGACGATATGAAGGGCAATGGACGCCGCCTCATCTACAGGAAGCTTAGCACCCAGCTGCTTTTCGATCATCGCAATGGCATACTCTCCGATCAGATACTCCTCATGATAAAAACTGCGCACCTCCCGAATGAGAGGATTGGAAAACATCATATTCTTTTTCAACCGCTCCAGGGCAAAATTAATATGATCTGTCAGCGTAACATATACATTCGGATTCAGAGGACGCCCCAAAACCTCTTTCGCATAGCTGATGATCTCCGCCGAAACCTGAACATGCTCCATAGGAAGATCCGCCAGCAGCTCCTTAAACCGTTCTGTAGTATTCTTGCTTTCCAGGCGGAATATCTTCTCGATCTTCTTTTCGTCGATGGACGAGCCTTCCTTTGCCTTAAAGCCTACTCCCCGTCCCATGACGATGATCTCGCGTCCTTCCTCATCATAGGTGCTCACTACATTATTATTGATTACTTTCTCTATTTTCATCATCTATCATTTAACCGTTATAAACAAAAAAACCAACTTTGCCAAAGGAACTGCGCTCACGAAAAAAGAGCCATTTCCCTTAACAAACTTGGTTTTGCCTGCCGAACAGTAACAATCCTTCATCCTTATTCTGTCATAAATAGCTTTCTTATTGGTTAAATAATAACAAAAATTAAGAAAAAAGTCAAGATTATTTTATACTTTTTTAAGTAATCCCGTAACAGGCCGTTCAGCCACAGGAAGATCCAGTCAGGAAAAGACGTTGAAGCAATGTCTTCCTAAGCCCTGACATAAAGGTAGATCACAGCACTCACCCCCAAATAGAACCAGGTGGCCGGATTGGAGAACCAGGTAGTAAAAAAGGAGAGCATCATATACATAGCGATCTGCGCATAGATCACATGGCCAGCCGGACACGTCATTTTCCTGCGAAACCGTGTAAGCCAGTAACATCCCGCCCCCAAAAGCCCGCCAAAGGCTAATATGCCCACCACGCCAAAATCATAGTAAGCATCATAAACCAAAGTCAGGGTGGTCAATTCTTCCTTTGTCACAAACAACGGGAAGGCCACCAGGGAGGGGAATAAAAATTTAAGTCCCGTAAAAGCCCACAGGGGAAACAGCATACGCAGACCCCAGGTATGAGAGGGAAGCTGTTCCACCAGACAGTTAAAATTATCGTAATTGTTCGCAATATACATATAAGGCTGGGTGATGAAAATAGGCATATGGCTGTTCTTCATCTCAAAAATACCGTTTAAATATTCCACACTGTGGCTGCGCATAACGGTAAGCAGCACATAGGCGGGAACCATACACGCCGCGATCACTCCTACATAGATCAGGGAGACTCCCCCGCTCATGGAAATATAGGTAAACAGAGCCATTCCCACTGCAAGGATCAGCTGGAACCGCGACACACAAAGAACGGGTACTGCGAGAGATAAAACAGTCAGGATCACTCCAATCCAAAAACCATTATCCCTGGTCAGCCCCCTGCCTCTCCTTCTGACGATGAGGCAGTATACCGCAAAAAGGCTTGGAACCAATATGCAGGACACGGTAAAATAATGGACGCCGCTCACATGGAAATAGGAATAGGCATGGGGCACACCATAGGAAAACAAAGGGATGAACCCCAGCTTCCATGCTTCAAAGAAAAAAGCCAGAAAAGAGACTCCTACCAGCGCGCCCATAGAATGAAGAAGCCGCTTTGCCTGGAGCGGTGATTCCGCTGAGGAGTAATAACGATATACTGACTGCATATCCGCCGCACTCCAGCCATCATACAGGCGATGGAATACCTCGTACACGACCCAGAAGGAAAGAACTGCGAAAAGAAAGCAGAACCATGTCATCAAACTCCAATCCCCCTGGAGCCGGCTCAGCTTCAAGCAGGAAATCCCCTGCCCTCCCACAAAGAACAGGCAGAAAAGGCCGCGCAGATGGATCGGATTCTCCGTTTCCATGTAATCCCGTATATACAGCCACAGGGCCGCTCCGATCAGGACCAGCCCGGACAGCAGGTATAGATGCTGCCGGGCCAGTACAAAGCTTATCACATAACAAATTAGGTAAACTGCCATTTAGTCTGCAACCTTCTCCACAAATTCTCTCATATATGCTTCGATCTCTGCTGCTGTATCAAAGCTCATGGCCTTGTCAGCTACCGCTGCCAGCTCCTCTGTGCTGTATCCCATCACCATTTTTCTGGCCCTCAGCATAGCAGAAGCGCTCATACTGAACTCATTCAGTCCGAAAGCAAGAAGCAGCGGGATCATCAAAGGATCGCTGGCAGCCTCACCGCACATTCCCACCATAATCCCCTCTTTCCGTCCGCAGGCAATGATGTGGCGGATGCTTCTGAGCACTGCCGGATTAAAGGTAGAATACAGATAGGACACCTTTTTATTGCCCCGGTCCACTGACATGGTGTACTGGGTCAGATCATTGGTTCCAATGCTGAAGAAATCAGCCTCCCTGGCAAAAATATCTGCGATCAGAGATGCAGCAGCCGTTTCCACCATGATCCCCACCTGAATGTCTTTCTTGTATGGGATTCCTTTTTCATCTAACTCTGCCTTGATCTCCTCCACCAGGGCCCTTGCCTGACGGTATTCCTCAATACAGGTCACAAGAGGGATCATAATCCTTATATTTCCAAAAGCGCTGGCCCGCAAAAGCGCCCGCAGCTGAGGCTTATAGATGTCTTCTCTCCGATCCAGGCAGAACCGGATGGCACGGTATCCCAGGAAAGGATTTTCATCCTTCTCCAGGCCCATGTAGGGGATCTCCTTGTCGCCTCCAATATCCAAAGTCCTTATAATAACAGGCTTCCCTGCCATAGCGGCCGCTACCTGTTTGTACGCTTCAAATTGTTCTTCCTCTGTGGGCATGGACTCCCGATCCATAAACAAAAATTCGGTTCGGAACAGGCCGATCCCTTCCCCGTCATATTGAAGAACCTTCTCAACATCCTCTGGTCTTCCAATATTTGCCACGATCTCTACGCGGACACCGTCTTTTGTAACAGAAGGTTTGCCGATATAGCGCTCCAGCTCCTGTTTCTCCTCAAGGAATCTTACTCTCTTTTCCTCATATTCTTTCTGAACTGCAGGATCCGGATTGACACAGACTTCTCCTTCTCCTCCGTCAAGGGCGATCTGATCTCCGTCCTTGACCTGTTCCATTACGCCAGTGACTGCCACCACAGCTGGGATCTCTAGAGCCCTGGCCAAAATAGCGCTGTGGGACGTCTTGCCTCCAAGCTCTGTGACAATACCGGCCACCCGCTTCGGATCAATCCCCGCTGTCATAGAAGGAGTCAGATCAGCTGCAACGATAATGCTCCCCTCAGGGAGAGAGGAAATATCCACAGACTGAACGCCTAAAAGAATCTGCTGCATACGGGTCTTTATGTCCCTCATATCAGTGGCTCTCTGCTGGAAAAGCTCGTCTCCCATGGCCGCAAACATGTCCGCGTAGGTATTGCAGGTAGTCTCAACCGCATACTCGCTGTTGATCCCCTGGCCCCGGATCGCTCCCTCGATCTCCCCGATGAGCATAGGGTCTCCCAAAAGCATCATATGGCCTTCCATAATCTCTGCTTCCTTCTCTCCTACCCGCAAAGCCAAATCCTCTGCCAGCTTCTTTGTTGCCTCAATGGTCTGTTCCAGCGCTCCCTTAAAGCGCTGTACCTCAGCCTCAGGATCCGCCACCGCCTGTCTGACGACCGCTAATTCCTTCTCCTCCACTTTTACTGCCCTGCCAATTCCAATACCGGAAGAAGCACTTGTTCCTTTAAGCATAACACTACCTCCTTATTGATCCAGCCGCCCAGCGGCTCTTTACTCTCCCAGGCCTTCTTCCACAAGGCGGATCATCCCCGCCAATGCGCTTTCCTCGTCCGGGCCTTCACATACAAATTCAATCTCGTCGCCGCATTTCACGCAGGCTCCCAGAACGCTCAGCACACTCTTTGCATTGGCTGTGGAAGAACGCACCTTAAAAGAAACCTTTGATTTATAGCGAAGAGCCTCCTTGCAGAGAAGCCCAGCCGGCCTTAGATGAAGACCGGATGGATTTTTGATCGTGATCGACTGTGTTACCATTTATACCCCCTCCTTACTGACTGATCAGCCCTCAGGCTGCTGCTTCCCATCTGTTCCTTCTGAGCTTTGAGGCTCGCTGTCTCTTACACTGCTTTCCCCGATGTTTTCTGCCCCAGACTCAGGCTCGCCGTCTGCCTCTGTGGCTTCTTCCTTATGGGTCACTGTGACCATAAGGGGATCACAGCTTATGAGCCCATAAGCCTCTCCCAGCTGAACTGTGATAGAAGCCTGATGGATACCTGGCTCCATATCCTCAACCATCATCTCTGCCCCCAGCATATCTGCTGACAGCTGATCCAGATCCTCCTTCAGGCCACGGATCACGATGTTCACTGTATCACGGTCATATTCATACTCATAATCACTGTGGAAACCCACACGCTTAATATCGCTGGTCTTCACAGAAAAGGTCCGATCCTCCAAAGGTTCTACCTTTATGACGATCTTTACCTGGCTGTCCTCCTGATTTGCTAACGATACACCTGACGGAAGATATTCGCTGATGTCCAGGGTGATCTCCTTGTCTCCTGTAGCCCCATCCATATTTAAAAGGGAGCTGGGGATCACAATAGAGCCCACATTGGCCAGATCCGATTTCAATCCCTTCACCGCCACGGAATTGACGCTCGCCTCAATACCTGTAAAACGGTATCCGTCTGCCACTCTTCCCTCTGGCTCCAGGCTCAGCATCAAGCTCTTTCTCTTGAGGATGGGCAGGGTATAATCTACGCTGGAACGGCTGAAAACAACCCGTTTATCCGTGGGGATCACATTTCCATTGGCATCAAAGCACACTACCGAAGCCGTATCTGACAGGTTGGAGTCTGCCCCGTCCACGTCAATAACGATTCCCACAGAGCTGATCTGGCCTACCACAGACATCGGGCCGCTGACATAAATATAATTGGGGGATACAGACGGGATCCCCTGGTCATATCCTTCTGCCTGCTCTCCCTCTGTCTTCACCATTACCTCAAAGGGCTTTCGCTGCAGGTTTTCTGTCTTAATACGGATCACTCCCGGTTTTGCCACCGGATCATCCAGCAGACGCTTATTATTTTTCACCTCAATCTTTACAGGAACTGCGCCGGTGGGCTCATAGATCTCTGCAAGATCAATATAAGCCCTGAAATCAGAAGCGCTGATACCTGCCTTATCCAAAGTACGGACCCGGTAGCTCACAGTAACCGTATCCTTTTCCGTCAGAAGCTCATAAGTTTTTCCGTTGGCAGAAAGAATCTCTCCATTCACAATCTCCAAAGGGATCTCTTTTGAGTCAGAATCCTCAGGATTGTTAATGTTCACCACTGCCAGCCAGACAAAAAACGCCAGGAACACAGAAAGAACCTTAAGCCCCAGATTATTAGACAGCTTTTTTTCCATTCTTCCGCCTTCCCTTCCATAATTTGAATCGATTCCCTGTGCCAGGCTCCTCTTTTAAAATGGAAAGGGCCTGCTTCAGGCTGTCTGCGTCCGGTATCCTGGTAAGGATCCCGCCCTCAGCTACGGATACCCTGCCAGTCTCCTCTGATACTACGATCGTAAGGCTGTCCGTCACCTCGCTGACGCCTACAGCCGCTCTGTGACGGGTTCCCAAATCCTTGCTGATGTCCATATTATCTGTCAGGGGGAGATAGCATGTTGCAGCCGTAATACGGTTCCCCCGGATCACCACTGCACCGTCATGGAGAGGGGTATTGTGTTCAAATATGTTGATCAGAAGCTGGCTGGTCACCAGACCATTGATCTCAATACCCGTCCGCTCGATCTCCTTTAAGGAGGAGCTGCGCTCAATCACCATCAGCGCTCCGGTCTTTACCTTAGCCATCTCAAAAGTAGCTCTGGTCAGCTCATTAATGGTTCTGTCGTTAAAGCCCTGGTTCTCCTTCCCATCATCAAAGGAAAAAAGATAGGACATATAGTTCCTGCTTCCCAGCTGCTCCAGGGCTTTTCGCAGTTCCGGCTGAAATATGATAAGAAGTGCCGTCACAGCAATCGTAGTTGTATTTTCCAGGATCCATAATATTGTCGTCAGATGAAATACGGCGGCAAACAGAACGAACACCAAAATCACCAAAAGTCCCTTCAACAGGTTCCAGGCCCTTGTGTTCTTGATCCAAACCAGAATTTCGTAGACCAGAAATGAAATGATGGCGATCTCCACCACATTTCCAACAGACAGCCTTGGCAGCAGGGAAAGCCAGGACGACACCTTGCTCAGCATTTCCGCCATATCTTCACCTCCTTCCATTCTTTCTCCATTTTACAGATTTTTTTCTCTCGGAACCCGCTTGCGGGTAGAACTGATCTTCTGCACCTTTATATCCGGCGTGCTTACCGTCATCTTTGGAACCGCCTTCACATAATAGTAATAATCGTCGTCCTCAAACTGGACATGTTCGGTCCGGGTGTAGTCCACCGACAAGACAAAAAAATGGAACACCGCCGCCACAGCACCGGACAAAAGAAGGCCCAGGATCATTTCTCCCATGGGAACAGAAACTCCGAACTGGAAATCTCCAACAAAGATCGTCAGGATTTCCGCCACAGCTCCCGCCACAATGGCAATCAGCCACGCATAATCCACAGACAGACGCCGGATCAGGTAAACTACCACGATGGTCAGGGCGCAGGTAGCGATCATTACCAGCATGGTCTGATTAAACAGAACCGACTTTAATATCTGAGTGTACTTTTGGACAATGTCAACGGAGCTGTCCTTTGCAGTCAGCCCGGCGGCGTTCTGCTTTACGTAGTTTAAAAGATAATACAGGAATACACCGCAGCTCACCGGCACAGCGCTGGCAAGGCTGCCCCCAAGACCTACCAAAAGGGGCACTGCGTAGGGGATCCGAAACAGAAATGCCAACGGCGTCAGCACCATCAGATAGCTGTCTCCAGGCCGGAAACCAAAATACAAAACAGCCACGATCAGGATCAGAGAGCCTGCGATCAGGGACATCTCCAGAGATACCGCGCTCACATGGGCGATCATCAGACAGCCGATCAAAAACACTGATACCCCATAAGGAAGAAATGCACTGACCAGACAAACCGGCAGGATCACAAGGGGGCTTTTCAGCTTCGCCATGTACCCTATATTGGCATTCAGGCTCATAACGGCTGTAAGCACAAACACAAAGCGGGTGATTGCCTGAACAGCAAAACTGTAACGGCTGTAAAATTGTTTCAAATGTTCTTTCCATAGTAAAAGGCTGGTCATTGGCTTCTACCTCCTCCATTCCTGCTCCGGTCGGAACGCTCTTTCCCCTCATATCTTCCCGTCAAATGACGAAGTCTCGATACATACATGGTCTGGGAGCGGGATGCGTAATCGTAACGCCTGGAATAAACAGCCCTGGTCACACACAGATAGAAGATCAACCCTATCCCATAAAGAGTTCCCCAGTTCTTTACACAGCCCAGGATCTCCGCTCCGCTCATCCCTCCCAGGATCCGATCCAGGCTATAGAGCGCCCATAAGATCAGGATCAGGAGAAAGCAGAAGGTATAGCCAAAAAAAGAACGGAACATCTGCCCTCCTACATAATCACTTTTAAAATAACGATTGATCGGAAATATCCTTTTTCCCTCGTTTTTCTCAAATATAGCCAGTCTTGTCATATACCTGACCTTTTCCTCGTTCAGCATACAAATACCTCTTTGGCAGCTTTATGACGCTTCAATCATATAACATATCAATTTAGTATACCACAACTTTTTCGGATTGGCGACACCATAAATAAATTTTTCGGATTTTTCAATTTTCTTTTTCTTTTTTGTAAGAAAAATCCCCTACAAAGCAAAAAAGCAGCGGACTGCCGGTGTTTCCTGGCAGTCTGCCGCTTTTTTATATGTAGTTTCCATTACCGGAAGATCCGGTCTCCCGGATATAATATTTCCATAAACGAGAGAATGTCTTTGCGAAGCTCGTCCACTGCTTTTTCCAGATTTCCATCCAGAAGATGATCCACGATGGTTATGTGGTTCTCACAGCCCATACGGACAGAAATGCTTCCCCATTTTTCCCAATGGCGCTGAGCGTAGGCTCTGGTCATGATCCCAATGCTCTTTTCCAGCATATGATAGCAGTACTCGTTTCCGCTGTAGGAGAGAAGCTTTAGATGGAACCGGCTGTTGTTATCCCAATGCTCTAAAATGGTTGTGGATTCCTCGGCACTGCAGCACTCCTGAGTGGTAAAACGGC
>CABQJX010000121.1 GCA_902464595.1 uncultured Lachnoclostridium sp.
CGAATTCGATAGGTTTAAAATTGGGATTGTGAATTTGTTCCCACAAGCCCAAAAACGAAATCGTGGAATGGTTACGCATCCAGTTGGCAACTACAATAAAAGCATTATCAGGATTTTTATATTTAGCAATATCTGTAAGAGAAATATATGCTTCCTCATTAACAACATCACCCACCACTCTGATTTCTGTTCCGTTAGCATCTATTTTCATATTTTTTATTGTTTCTCTCCCCCTCCCATGTTATTTTTCAAATATACGATTTGCAATTTGCTTGTGTCACAAGTATATCACATACCATCCAACAAATAAATTCACAGTTAAAATTTTACGTTGATAACAAACTTCAAGGTCTATTTCTGTGAAATATGGATAATAGAAAACAACAGGCAATCCTATAGACTGCCTGTCATTCAGAATAACTAATATCAAATTTTCATTATTCCCACTCAATGGTCGCCGTGGGCTTTGGACTTAAGTCGTAGCACACGCGGTTTACATTTTTCACTTCCTTCAAAATGCGCTCTGTGATCTTTTGAAGGATTGGATAATCGATGGGTTCGATGGCGGCAGTCATAGCGTCAACGGTATTGACTGCGCGGATGATCACTGGATAATCGAAGCAGCGTGCATTGTCCCTGACGCCTACGGACTTAAAGTCAGGCACAATGGTAAAATACTGCCATACGGTCTTGTCCAGGCCAGCATTTGCAAATTCCTCACGCAGGATCGCATCGGATTCGCGAACTGCCTCCAGGCGCTCCCTTGTGATGGCTCCCAGACAGCGTACGCCAAGTCCAGGGCCTGGGAAAGGCTGACGGTATACCATGCTGTGAGGAAGTCCCAGCTCCAGGCCGCATGCCCGAACCTCGTCCTTAAACAGCTGGCGAAGGGGCTCTACCAGAGTAAAGTCCAGATCCTCAGGAAGTCCGCCTACGTTGTGATGGGATTTTACCACCTTAGCTGTTTTTGTACCGCTCTCCACAATATCAGGGTAAATGGTTCCCTGTGCTAAGAACTGGATCCCCTCTAATTTTCTTGCTTCCTCCTCAAATACGCGGATAAATTCAGCGCCAATGATCTTGCGCTTCTGCTCTGGATCTGCCACTCCTGCCAGCTTCCCTAAAAACCGTTCTGTTGCATCGACATACACCAGGTTTGCATCCAGCTGGTTTTTAAACACATCGATCACGCTCTCGGACTCGCCTTTTCTCATAAGTCCATGATTTACATGAACACAGGTAAGCTGCTTTCCAATGGCCTTGATCAGAAGGGCTGCCACTACAGAGCTGTCCACGCCTCCGGACAGAGCTAAAAGCACCTTCTTATCTCCTACCTGCTGGCGGATAAGCTCCACCTGGTCGGAGATAAAGTTCTTCATATTCCAATTTGCCTGGGCCTTGCAGGTGTCGAAGACGAAGGTGCGCAGAACAGTCTCCCGATCTGCATCGTCCCAGCTTTTAACAGAATGCTCGCAGGCAGCTGCCTCATGCTCTACAGCCATAACAGGATAACCTGTCTTATAAATCTCCGGGCAGACATCAATCGCCACTCCGTCGATCACATGATTCGGGCCTCCATTGATGATAATACCCTTTACATTCGGAAGGGCCTTTAACTCCTCTGCCGTAATATCATGGGGATAAATCTCGCTGTACACTCCCATGTCCCTGATTTCCCTGGCTAATCTGGTGTTCTCTGTACTTCCCAGATCCAGGATCACGATCATATCCTGTTTCATTTTGTTCCTCCTATTGGTTTTCCAGAACTCCCCACAATGGGAGCACCGTTCTCTGACGTAAAACAAACAAGCTTAGCAGTTTTCTTCTCCCAGATAGGCTAAAACCGCCCTCAGGCAGCGTTCCATGCCTGCCTGCCCGCTGTCCAGGCACAGATGATAATTCTGAGCCCTTCCCCAGGTATTACCGGTATAATACTGGTAATAATCCTTGCGCTTGCGGTCTACCTCCCGGATACGGCGCTCCATTTCCTTCTCATCTTCCCCGTTCTCCAGTTCCATCAAACGTGCAATACGGTTTCGCATTTTAGAATAGATGAACAGATTAATACTGTCCTCCAGCACCATATCTGCACACCGACCCACGATCACGCACGGCCCATGGGCCGCCAGCCTGCGGATCACATTGGACTGGGCAACAAAGATCTGATCTGACATAGGAACCTGATATACATCGGAAAAAGCATGGTAATACTGCCTGTCCAATGGGTCGTGGATCACAAGATGCTCGTCGTAATGCTGAAAGGCTTCCTCAGCGATATTAATATCGTCCGCAGCCATAGAGATCAGTTCCTTATCATAAAACGGGATCCCCAATCGCTCTGCCAGTTTTACGCCCAGCTCGCGGCCTCCGCTTCCAAATTCACGGCTTACTGTTATGACCTTATCCATTAAGCACCGCCCCTTTCCTCTGAAGGTATTGTCCAGGCAGGCCCGCATGTTGAAGCTTCGCCCCAAAATGCATCAAAAACTGCTCTCTGCCACGCCTTACCCTCTATTATACCACAAGACGGCTCTATTTCCTATGCTTAAAATTTTTGAGTTTCCTCTGGAGTTTCTTTCCTCTGGAGTTTCCTCTTAACCTAACACTCCTTCTTTCTGAGATCCCTCACGATCTTAAAGATCTGGATCGCAATGGTAGGAACGATGGCAAGAAGGATCACGCTTCCCAGCTGCGCGCCATTCAGCGGCGTCACGGAGAACAGTCTCTGAAGGAAGGAAATTTCCAAAACAGAGCCCAGCAGGAGGACGCCTACTGCAAAAGCTCCCAGGCTGTACCAGTTGGTAGAAAAGCCCAGTTTAAATATATTGTGCTTGCTGCGGCAGTTGAAGCCGTGGAACAAACGGGCCAGGGTTAAGGTTGCAAATGCCATGGTGCTGGCCATAGCGGCTCCCCCTGCATTTAATCCCATATGGAAGGCAGTCATGGTACAGACAGCGATCAGAGCGCCCTGAAGGAGAATGGTTGCCATAAAATCTTTGGTGAGGATTCCTGTTTTGGGGTCTCTTGGGGGCTCAGCAAGGAGATCCTTCTCTGACGGTTCCATTCCGATGGCAATAGCTGGAAGGGAGTCGGTCAGCAGGTTGATAAACAGCAGGTGAACCGGGGCAAATGGAACCGGAAGTGCTGCCAATGAGGTGTAAAGCACTGCCAGAATACCAGCCATATTTCCAGATAAAAGGAATTTAATAGCATTTTTGATGTTGCGGTACACATTTCGTCCGTTGGCCACTGCCTTGATGATCGTTGCGAAATTGTCGTCCGTCAGGATCATGGCCGCTGCATCCTTGGATACCTCTGTTCCGGTAATTCCCATAGCCACTCCAATATCTGCTTTCTTCAGCGCCGGAGCATCGTTGACTCCATCTCCCGTCATTGCGGTAATTGCGCCGCGGCGCTGCCATGCGTCCACGATGCGGATCTTATTTTCCGGTGAAACCCGGGCATAGACAGAAATAGAAGCGATCTTCTGATCCAGTTCTTCCTCGGACATTGCATCTAATTCCCGTCCGGTCAGGGAAATGTCTCCCTCCTCAAAAATACCGATCTGCTTTGCAATTGCAGTTGCAGTGATCTTGTGATCCCCGGTAATCATAACAGGCTTAATGCCCGCACGCTTTGCATCCGTTACAGCTGCCTTGGACTCCTCTCTTGGCGGATCCATCATGGAAATCAGGCCTAAGAAAATGAAATCTTTCTCATTGTCTAAAGACAAGGTGTAATCCTTAGAAACTTCCTTGTATCCGAAGGCCAAGACACGAAGGCCCTCCTGGGAAAATTCCAGGTTCTTTTTAAGGATCGCTTCCTTATCCTCTTTGGTAATATCCCGGATCCCATCCTCCATACGGATCTTAACTGTACGGTCTAAGAGCACATCGAGAGCTCCCTTTGTCAATACCGTTGGGACGCCGTGAAGCTTATATTTGGTACTCATCAGCTTTCTGTCGGAGTCAAAGGGGATCTCCTCCAGACGTGGCATCAGCTCTCTCAGGAGATTTTCATCTACCGTAGCCTTACGTCCCATTTCTACCAGGGCAAACTCGGTGGGATCGCCGATTCCCTTTCCATCTACGATGGAAGAATCATTGGTGAGGATCGCATCGTAAAGAAGGTAGCGGTGCAGCTGATCCTGCAGGCTCAGCTGGTCAATGGAGATCGTCTCCCCGTTCACGTAAATATTCTGTACCGTCATTTTATTCTGGGTCAGGGTTCCCGTCTTATCAGAACAGATAACGGAAACGCAGCCCAAGCTCTCCACTGCCTTTAATTCCTTGATGATGGCATGTTCCTTTGCCATTTTCTGTGTTCCCATGGCCTGAACAATGGTCACAATGGAGCTGAGGGCCTCAGGAATGGCTGCCACCGCCAGGGCTACTGCAAACATTAAGGAGTCCAGAACCGGCATTTTCCGGTACAAGCTTAAAAGGAATACTAAACCGCAGATCACCATGATCGCCATAGCCAGCCTGCTTCCAAACTGATCCAAGCTGATCTGGAGAGGAGTCTTTTTCTCTTTGGTGGCGTTCATCAGGGCTGCGATCTTTCCGATCTCTGTATCCATTCCCGTTGAAGTCACCAGCACTACTGCACGGCCGTAGGTAACCAGTCCGCTGGAGTAAACCATGTTGGCACGGTCAGCAAGAGCGCAGTCGTCATGTATGATCCCGTCGCTTTTATCCACGTTGGTGGACTCACCGGTAAGGGAGCTTTCATTCACCTGGAGGGAATATCCTTCCAGGATCCTTCCGTCTGCCACTACCAGATCCCCTGCCTCCAGGAACAAAATATCTCCGGGCACAACCTGAGCAGAGGGAATCTCCACCTTCTGCCCGTCTCTCAGCACCTTAGCACTGGGCGACGACAGGGATTTCAGGCTGTCCAGTGATTTTTCTGCTTTGGCGTGCTGCACGGTTCCCAAAATAGCATTGAGTATAATGACTGCCAGGATAACCACTGTACTCTCAGCATTTCCTGACACCATAGAGATCAACGCTGCAATAATCAGGATCACTACCAGGAGATCGCAAAACTGCTCTGCAAATACCTGAAGCAGGCTTTTGCGCTTGCCCTCTGCCAGCACATTTTCCCCATTCTCAGACCGTATTTTGTCTGCCTGGGAAGAAGTAAGCCCTTGATCTGTCACCCCTAGCCGGGAAAGGGCTTCTTCCTTTGTCAATTGATACCATTCTTTCATGTAGATACCTCCTCGTTCTGTATCATTTTTTAGCTCTCCCTTGTTTCGGCCATAAGCCACCGCTGCCCTTCTGCTGTGGGATGCTTTTACAGTCCTAAAAACAGTATTCCCCAATCTTACAAAAAAAGACTTTCATGAGCAGCTGTCAGAGATGCCGCGTCTTCCACGCAACAAATCTGCAAACCACGCATAAAAGTCTTGTAACCTCAGAGGCATATATTGCCAGGCCCTGAACCCTCAAAAAGATCTCATCTCTAAAAAACCTCATCCCTTTGATAGGCTTTTGGAAACCGAGTTTGTTGACAATATATCTAAACTACTCCCTTTTGGCTGTTTCGCATTCACATATGAAGTTGTAAAAAGTTTATCCTGTTTTCATAGAAATGTCAAGATGATTCCAAAAAATTCCCTGACTGAACTGGCTGCTGTTCCTGGCAGCCTTATCCTGACTGCAGGCATTCCTCTTATTTTTCTGTACCATGGATTGGAAGAAATGATCTAAAATACGGAAACTCACGGACAAATGGATTGCCAGCCTGCCTGTTCTCATGTAAAATAAATAGGACTGGCCGTCATTCAGACAGAAATGACCGTAAAGCTTTTCCAAAACGAGTTTTTAAAAGGAATTTTTTAAAGGAGTTTTTCAATATGAGTATTTTAAATGTAGAACATTTAAGCCATGGCTTTGGAGACCGGGCAATTTTTCAGGACGTGTCCTTCCGCCTGTTAAAGGGGGAACATATTGGACTGGTAGGCGCTAATGGTGAGGGAAAATCTACTTTCATGAACATCATCACTGGTAAGCTCATGCCTGATGAAGGCAAAGTAGAATGGGCCAAGCATGTGCGTGTAGGCTATCTGGATCAGCATGCAGTCCTGGAAAAAGGTATGACCATACGGGACGTGCTCAAAAGCGCCTTCTCCTTCCTCTTTGAAATGGAGGCCCAGATGAACCAGATCTGTGATGAAATGGGACAGGCCGATGAGGAGCAGATGACCGCCATGATGGAGGAACTGGGAACCATCCAGGATCTTCTCATGGCTCATGATTTTTATATCATTGATTCCAAGGTGGAGGAGGTTGGACGGGCTCTGGGACTGTCCGATATTGGGCTTGATAAAGATGTAACCGAGCTTTCCGGCGGTCAGAGAACCAAGGTCCTTTTGGGAAAGCTTCTTCTTGAGAAGCCGGATATTCTGCTCTTAGACGAGCCCACCAACTATTTGGATGTCCAGCACATTGACTGGTTAAAACGCTATCTTCAGGATTATGAAAATGCATTTATCCTGATCTCTCACGATATTCCATTCTTAAACAGCGTGATCAATCTGATCTACCACATGGAAAACCAGCGTCTGGACCGATATGTAGGGGATTATGACAAATTCCAGGAGGTTTATGCGGTCAAAAAGGCTCAGCTGGAAGCCGCTTACAAGCGCCAGCAGCAGGAAATTGCCGAACTGGAGGATTTTGTGGCCAGAAATAAGGCCAGGGTTTCCACACGCAACATGGCTATGTCCCGCCAGAAAAAGCTGGATAAAATGGACGTCATTGAACTGGCAAAGGAAAAGCCAAAGCCTGAATTTCATTTTATGGAAGCCCGCACTCCAGGCAAATATATTTTTGAGACAAAGGATCTGGTGATCGGATACGATGAGCCCCTTTCCCGTCCTCTAAACCTGGTAATGGAACGCGGACAAAAAATTGTTCTGGTAGGAGCCAACGGAATCGGAAAAACCACCCTCTTAAAGAGCATCCTGGGGTTGGTTCCCTCCCTCAGCGGAAGCGTGGAGCTGGGAGATTATCTGTCCATCGGATATTTTGAACAGGAAATGGCCCCTGGAAACACCACTACCTGCCTGGAAGAAATCTGGAAGGAATTTCCTTCCTATACCCAATACCAGGTGCGCTCTGCTCTGGCAAAATGCGGTCTGACCACCAAGCATATCGAAAGCCAGGTTCGGGTGTTAAGCGGCGGCGAGCAGGCGAAGGTACGCCTCTGCAAGCTGATCAACCGGGAATCCAATGTCCTTCTCCTGGACGAGCCCACCAACCATCTGGATGTGGATGCCAAGACGGAATTGAAGCGGGCCCTGAAGGAATACAAGGGAAGCATCCTGTTGATCTGCCATGAGCCGGAATTTTATGAGGGACTGGCCACTCAGGTATGGGACTGCAGAGAGTGGGCCTTGAAAGTGTGGTAGGAAGAATTTATCCACAAACTTGAAATAATCTAAAACGCAGCTATAGGGAATAGCAATTTTTCTTCCCCTAGCTGCGCTTTACTTGTGTTTTTAATTATATTTGTTATCCTTTATCTTTATTTATTGCTGAATCAGTTTCCTGGTTCCTGGTAAAATACCTCAGCAAGCAAAGAGAATTGGAAGACAGTCCATTGCCAAAAAGATTAATGTAGTCCATACAGGAAGAACGCACATGATCGATCACTGCTTGTCTTCCTCTTTCGTAATCATGATCTTTTATCGCATCAATAATAGCCTGGTGTTTAATACATGCTTTATTCTGCAAAGAATTTTCCAGAAATGACAAAAACCTCATTCTCGTAAGCT
The DNA here is from genome assembly GCA_902464595.1 of uncultured Lachnoclostridium sp. Classification (GTDB taxonomy): domain Bacteria; phylum Bacillota; class Clostridia; order Lachnospirales; family Lachnospiraceae; genus Enterocloster. The sequence goes on from CABQJX010000121.1 coordinate 7,784, forward strand.
GAAGCAATATTTCATCATGCGCTTTAATCAGGCGTTTATTTTGAGAAAGAGCTACCAGTTCATTATGAAATTGCTGATCATAATAGAAATGATCCTTTGCCTGCCCTGCTTCATTTGTTGTCTTCATCTTATCCGTTATCTGCTGAAGCTGAGCCAGCTGATGTGGAGTAATCCCTCTCCTCCATGCCAGCATAAATGCAGTAGACTCAATTCCCTCACGAAAATCAAATAAATCTTGTATATCCTCTTTTGTAATATCCGCAATCCGGTAATTTTTCTTTCCGCTCTGTTCTTCTAAAAGTCCTTCGTTTTTCAAGCGCATTAAAGCCTGCCTAATGGGTGTACGGCTCATATTTAGCTCTTTACTCAGAAGGTAATCTGATACAATCTGTCCTGGGAACAAATCAAAATCAAAGATCTGCTGCCGTATGGTTTCATAGGCTTTATTAGTTAAACTGTTGTCTTTTTCCATTCTTTTCTCCTGTGACAACTACATACTAAAACCATTCTAATCCATTTTACCGAAATTGTCAAAGCTATTAGACTGCCTGGTTTGTGTCAAGTAATCGTTGGCAACTTACTACTTCATTTTTTCCTTATGATAT
>CABQJX010000122.1 GCA_902464595.1 uncultured Lachnoclostridium sp.
TATCCGGGACATTTTCATTTGTGATATACTGAGACATTATCATAAATGGCTTATAAAACTTCGGAAACTCAAGCACAAGCTGGTTGACAGTTTTGCTTAAATATGCTAAATTAAAAAACAGCATAAATGCAATGAAGGGGAAGAGTAGGCATTTGAAGGGATACAGAGAGCCGGCGGCTGGTGTGAGCCGGTGACGGACATTTGCTGAACTGGCCCCTGAGCAGCCTGGCCCAACGCCGTTAGGATATGGGAAGCGGCAAGTAGGACAGGACGGAGACCTTACCGTTATAAGAGGAATGAGTGCATGTAAAACATGAACCAGAGTGGTACCGCGTGAGGAGAATAGCCTTGCGTCTCTAGCAGAAGGAGACGCAGGGCTTTTTATATGGCAGGAAGATCCCTATTGTGAGGATCCCTGATCCCTATTCGGCAGCTGCTCAATGATTTCTGGAGGAATGAAAGCAATGGCAACACAGTACAATCACAGCTCCATTGAAAAGAAATGGCGCGAAAACTGGGAGAAAAATCCCATCAATGTAAACGACGGAAAGAAAGAAAAATATTACTGCCTGGATATGTTCCCCTATCCTTCCGGCAGCGGCCTTCATGTGGGCCATTGGAGAGGCTACGTGATCTCTGATGTATGGAGCCGTTATCAGCTGTTAAAGGGAAAATATGTGATTCATCCCATGGGGTGGGATGCCTTTGGCCTTCCGGCTGAGAATTATGCCATCAAGATGGGCGTTCATCCGGCCAAATCTACAGCTTCCAATATTGCAAACATTAAGCGTCAGATCAAGCAGATCGCAGCTATCTATGACTGGGATATGGAGGTAAACACCACAGATCCTGATTTTTACAAGTGGACCCAGTGGATCTTTGTCCAGATGTTCAAAAAGGGGCTGGCTTACGAGAAAGAGTTCCCTATCAACTGGTGTCCCTCCTGTAAGACTGGATTAGCCAACGAGGAAGTGGTAAACGGCTGCTGCGAGCGCTGCGGAGCTACCGTGACCAAGAAGAACCTCCGCCAGTGGATGTTAAAGATCACCGCTTACGCAGAGCGTCTGTTAAATGATCTGGACAAGTTAGACTGGCCGGAGAAGGTAAAGAAGATGCAGACGGACTGGATCGGAAAATCCTACGGCGCAGAAGTGGAATTTTCAGTAGACGGCAGGGATGAGAAGATCACGGTTTATACAACAAGACCGGATACTCTTTACGGAGCGACATTTATGGTTCTGGCTCCTGAGCATGCCTTGGCCGCCAGCCTTGCAACAGACGAGACAAGGGAGGAAGTGGAGCGGTATATCAAAGAGGCTTCCATGCGCTCCAATGTAGACCGTATGCAGGCAAAAGAAAAGACAGGCGTGTTTACGGGAAGCTATGCCATCAACCCATTAAACGGTGCAAAGACGCCGATCTGGCTGTCTGATTACGTTCTAGCAGATTACGGAACGGGAGCCATCATGTGTGTTCCTGCCCATGATGACAGGGACTTTGAATTTGCAAAGAAATTTGGCCTTCCTATTGTGCAGGTTATCGCAAAGGACGGAAAAGAGATTGAAAATATGACCGAAGCATATACAGAGGCAAACGGCATTATGATCAATTCCGGCGAATGGAACGGAATGGAGTCCTCTGTCCTGAAAAAGGAAGCTCCGGTTATGATCGAAAAGAAAGGCTTTGGACGCAAGACTGTAAACTATAAGCTGAGAGACTGGGTATTCTCCCGCCAGCGTTACTGGGGCGAGCCGATCCCGATCATCCATTGTCCAAAGTGCGGCTGCGTACCTGTGCCGGAGGATCAGCTGCCCTTACGCCTTCCTGAGGTAGACAGCTACCAGCCTACAGGAACCGGCGAGTCTCCTCTGGCTGCGATTGACGAGTGGGTCAATACGACCTGCCCGGTGTGCGGCGCTCCTGCAAAGCGTGAGACCAACACCATGCCACAGTGGGCCGGATCTTCCTGGTATTTCCTGCGTTATGTGGACAGCCACAATCATGATGCTCTGGTATCCAGAGAAAAGGCGGACAAGTATCTTCCGGTGGATATGTACATCGGCGGCGTAGAGCACGCAGTGCTCCATCTGCTGTACTCCCGGTTCTACACGAAGTTCCTGTGTGATATTGGGGCCATTGACTTTGACGAGCCATTTAAGAAGCTGTTTAACCAGGGAATGATCACTGGAAAGAACGGCATCAAGATGAGCAAATCCAAAGGAAATGTGGTATCTCCAGATGATCTGGTAAGAGATTACGGCTGCGATGCACTGCGTCTGTATGAACTCTTTGTAGGGCCGCCGGAATTAGATGCTGAGTGGGACGACAGGGGAATTGAGGGTGTATCCCGTTTCCTCAACCGTTTCTGGAATCTGGTAATGGACAATAAGGACAAGGATGTGGAAGCTTCCAAAGAAATGGTGAAGCTGCGCCACAAACTGGTATATGATATTGAGTACCGATTCAACCAGTTCAGCCTGAATACGGTTATCTCCGGTTTCATGGAATACAATAATAAGCTGATCGACCTGGCAAAGAAGGAAGGCGGCATTGACAAGGAGACTCTGAAAACCTTTGTGATCCTTTTAGCTCCCTTTGCTCCTCACATTGGAGAAGAACTGTGGCAGCAGTTAGGAGGGAACGACAGCGTATTCCACGCTCAGTGGCCGGAATGTGATGAGGAGGCCATGAAGGATGATGAGGTGGAGGTAGCAGTCCAGATCAATGGAAAGACCCGTGCCGTGATCTCCATAAGCGCTGATTCTTCTAAGGAAGATGCTATTGCAGCAGGCAAGGAGGCAGTGAAGGATAAGCTTACAGGAAATATTGTGAAGGAAATCTATGTGCCGAAAAAAATTGTGAATATTGTGCAGAAATAAGACATGCGAATAGAAATAAGACATTCCTCCCTATGCTTGCATAAAGGGAGGAATGTCATTTTCTATTTATAGGGCGGCGCCCGTCAGCCGACATGAGAGGATGAACTGCGGCATTCTATGATGTTGCTGGTGAAAGAGAGGACGATTCTGAAACATTAAGAAAATAATAGACTTTCCACAGTCTGTATATTATACTCATGATTAGAGAAACAGCTGCAGACTGCAGGGACAGAAGGAGGAATCATATGAATCTTGTTTATAAAAGACTGAACGAATGTTACGCCAGCGTTGAGGGGAAGATCCCATTCAGGCCAAGAGTAGCCCTTGTCCTGGGATCCGGTTTGGGAGATCTGGCAGACCGGGTAGAGATTGAGGGGGTTCTGGATTACCATGATATTAAGGATTTTCCGGTGTCAACGGTTCCGGGCCACAAGGGGCGTTTTGTATTTACGCATATAAATGATGTTCCAGTGGTGATGATGCAGGGAAGAGTCCATTATTATGAAGGATATTCCATGGAGGATGTGGTTCTGCCAGCCCGCCTCATGAAGATGATGGGGGCAGAGATCCTGTTCCTGACCAATGCCGCCGGGGGAGTGAATTTTGACTTCAAGGCAGGAGATTTTATGATGATCACGGATCAGATCTCCTCTTTTGTCCCTTCTCCTTTGATCGGGCCAAATTCAGAGGAAATGGGGCCTCGTTTCTGTGATATGAGCCACGTATATGACATGGATCTTCAGGAGATCATACGGGATACGGCAAAGGAGCTGTCCATTGACCTGAAGGAAGGCGTGTATCTGCAGATGACAGGCCCGGCTTATGAATCACCGGCAGAGGTCCGCATGGTGCGCGCTCTGGGGGGCGATGCGGTTGGAATGAGCACAGCCTGCGAGGCGGTGGCCGCCAATCATATGGGAATGAAGATCTGCGGAATTTCCTGCATTTCCAATCTGGCCTGCGGTATGACCGATCAGCCTTTAAGCCATGAGGAGGTGTCTGAGACGGCAGACCGGGTAGCCCCTCTGTTCCGGGCTCTGGTGACAGGAGCCATCGGACGTATGGGAGTATAAGGCCGCTTTCAATCTTTTGGCATCCGACAGTTCAGTTAAGAGGGGGCAGATGACCGTACAGCTATGAAGATCCGTTTTTATAATGTAAAACTGATGACAATGGAAGATGGGACAGGGATCCTTCCTCAAGGGGAGGTGTGGGTGGACGGAGGGAAGATCCTCTACAGCGGCCCCGGGGAAACGTCTCCGGATTCCGGGCAATATGCCTGGGACCGCCAGATCGACGGGCAGGGCAATCTGCTGATGCCGGGATTTAAGGACGCCCACACCCATTCTGCCATGACGTTTCTGCGCTCTTATGCAGATGATCTTCCACTTCTGGAATGGCTGAACCATCAGGTATTCCCCATGGAAGCGAAGCTTTCAGGAAATGATGTGTATGATCTTTGCAAATTAGCGATTCTGGAATATCTGACCAGCGGTATTACCGCTAATTTCGACATGTATATGCATCCGGAACAGATTGCCAGGGCATCGGCCGATATGGGATTTCGGACAGTCATTGCAGGAGGTTTAAACGATTTTACCTCCTCCCTGGAGGAAACTGAGGAAGCTTATGTAAAGCTCAATGAATATCATCCGCTGATCCGGTACTGTCTGGGCTTTCACGCTGAGTATACGACCAGCAGATCCCTGCTTGAGGGAGTGGCTTCCCTGTCTCACAAGTATCACGCCCCTGTGTTCACTCATAATTCAGAGAGCCAGTCGGAAGTGGAGCAGTGCCTGAAACGGACAGGAATGACTCCTACTGTGTATCTCGATCATCTTGGGCTGTTTGATTACGGCGGAGGCGGTTACCACTGTATCCATATGAGCGAGGAAGACCTGGAAATTTTCCGGGAAAAAGGCCTGTATGCAGTGACCAACCCGGCTTCCAATCTGAAGCTGGCCAGCGGTATTGCCCCGGTTAGCCGCATGATGGAGATGGGGATTGGGCTGGCCATCGGAACAGATGGACCGGCCAGCAATAATTGTCTGGATATGTTTCGGGAAATGTTCCTCACCACGGGCCTGGCAAAACTGCGGGAGCAGGATGCTTCTGCCGTGGACGCCGGCTGTGTCCTTGAGATGGCCTGCGTGGGAGGGGCCAGAGCCATGGGGCTTACAGACTGTGACAGCCTGGCAAAGGGCAAAAGGGCAGATCTGATCCTCATTGATCTGCATCGCCCCAACATGCAGCCGGAGAATCACATCGGCAAAAACCTGGTATACAGCGGAAGCAAGGATAATGTAAAGCTGACCATGATAGAAGGAAAGATCCTCTATGAAAACGGCTTGTTTTTTGTGGATGAAGATCCGGAAGAAATTTACGGAAAGGCCAATGAGATCATTGGACGATGCCGGTCTTAGATGATATTATCTGAGATATAGGATTATGAGAAGAGGAGTTCAGACAGGCAGATGAGAAATTTAGGAGAGAAAAGAAACTCTAGGAAGAAAAGGACATGCAGAATAGCCGCAGCCCTGCTTCTGGGCATGTTTTTGTTTGGGACAGCGATCCCGGCCTTTGCAGGCCAGGAAACATCTTCCCAGGAATCGTTTTCTAAGGAGCCTGGTTCAGCGGTGATAGAGGGCATCATTCAGCCTCAGAATCTGGAAGCAGCCAGGGAGGCAGACCAGATGATTGTCGCAGTTGGAACAGGAGGGTGCAAGGCTCAGGTATTTTATTATAAAAAAGGGGAGACAGAATGGGAGCTTGCCTGGCAGGAGGATGCCGTTGTGGGAAAAAATGGTATTACCGACAGGAAAGCGGAGGGGGATAAGTCTACTCCTGCAGGAACTTATGGCTTGACTATGTCCTTTGGTTTAAAGGAGGATCCAGGCAGTATCCTTCCTTATCATACCATTGTCCAGGGAGATTACTGGGTAGACGATCCGTCCAGTCCCTATTATAACCAACTGGTAAACATCTGCCAGATTTCTAAAAACTGGGATTCAGCAGAGGATATGGCGTCCGCCTCCCCTTACTATGACTACGGCCTGGCTCTGGATTATAACAAAGAGTGCGTTCCGGGAAAAGGTTCTGCTATTTTCCTTCACTGCTTTACAGCTTCCCCGGACTCCGGTTCTGCTGGCTGCATCCGCTTGCCTGAGAGTCGGATGAGGGAGCTGGTGCAGTCGGCTACAGAGCGCACAAAGGTGGTCATCGCAGCGGATCTTAGCCAGCTGAAGTAGGATCTCTTTTAAGGGGCTGAATGGGATCCAGCAATCTTTTTTGACAGCATTTTTAACAGCTGCAGCTTTTTTTTGTCCTGGGGAGCCATCTGCGTGCTCAATATGTCCACCAGAAGGGCTGTTTCCTTATCATTAAACTGGATCCCTTTCTGATTGGATTCTGTGAGGATAGATAAAAATGTGTGCATCAGATCCGCCTTTTCTGTATGTCCGATGCGCTCCGCAAATTCTGTGAGCAGGGTTAGTTTTTCCCTGCTCATATTTTTTAATCGGGGATCCTGTTTCCAAGTGTTGTCCATATGGGCCACATCCTTTCTTTAAGGTTGGGATCTGCCTCCTATGCCATGGCCTGCATGGCGGTGAGGAGCATTTCCACGGTTTCAAGCTGAGACTGCTGTTTGGGAGAGAGAAAGCGTTTCATCTGTTCCGCCGGAGTCTGTCCCTGGAGCAGCGCCCCGGTCATTTCAATCATGTCCTGTTCTGAGGGATTGGCATAGGGGCGTATGGCTTCCAGGATCTCCTGGAACGATGCTGGCTTTCTGCCGCCTTTTGGAGAACGGTTTCCAGAACGTGCCAGGGAGCAGATTCCAAGAGAGGCGGTTTCCTCTGTCTCAAATAGCTTGGCGGTCCTTCGCAGCTCCTGAACCTTTACAAACAGGGATAGGGCTTTTTGCTGGGAGACTCCAAGATAGGGAAGGGCTGCCTTCATCATTTGCAGGTGATGGTCTCCTGTGAGATAATCCAGGTCAGTCAGTTTATATTCATGGGTTTCCGGTGAGCATTCCATGGTGCATGTTCCTTTACTTTTCTTTCCATTCATACTATGCGGACCGTTTTCTATTCATGCGGAAAAGGCTTTTTTGGAGTCCAAAGCTTTTGTGGTGCATATATTATTGGTGTGGAAGGAGGGGATAGCAAATGGGAAGCCGGTTGATCATAGAAGGAAATGCAGTATATGAGATTGATGAGGACTGTCTCAGGCTCCAGAAGGAGAAAATGGAACAGGAAAGAATGGTTCTCGGAGAAAAAAGAGGGGAAGGAGAGAAGGATAGAAAGAGTATAGAAAATATACGGGATATGGAACAATAGGAAAGAAAGTGTACAAAGAGTGTACAGAAAAAGGCGCCAGAAGAGAAAAGGGGCAGACCACACAGAGTTCAGGCCAGCGGAAAAATTTTCCCGCCGGCCTGTTTTTAGGTATTTAGCAGCAAAAGCCGCCATTTCCGCCGCCGCAGCAGCACAGGATCAAAAGGATCCAGATCAGATCACCGCATCCGCCGCCGCATCCACAGCCACAGCTGCTGCCGCAGTCATTATGTCCGAAACCGCCGTTTCCACAGCAGCACAGGATCAGGATCAGCCAGATTATGTTGCATCCGCAGCTGTTTCCTCCTGTTGTGCATCCGCACCCGCATCCACAGTCACATCCGCAGTTTGTTGCTGCCACATCGCTCATGTTTGTTCCTCCGTTTTGAAGTTTGTTTACAGTGCATCATATGACCCCCTGCTTGCTCATGTTTCCTCCATTTTAGAAAATTTAAAAAGTTTTTATTGGTAGCCAGGGAAAAGTCTGATATAATGGAGCATTAGAAAAAGAAAAGAGGCTTTCGATATGGATAAGAGCAGGCTGTATTATCAGACACCTTATGTAAAATCATTTATGTGCACCGTAAAGCGCTGTGAGGCCAGCGGAAAGGGAACCTGGTATGTGGTGCTGGATCAAACCGGGTTTTATCCAGAGGGAGGAGGACAGCCCTGGGATCTGGGAACCCTTGACGGTATAGAAGTATTGTCCGTGGAGGAAAGAGAGGGGGAGGTGATCCATGAAACGGCCTCTCCCCTGGATCCAGGAATGCCGGCAAAAGGGATCATAGACTGGAAGCGGCGCTATGACCATATGCAGCAGCATACAGGCGAGCATATCCTGTCCGGACTGGTTC
>CABQJX010000123.1 GCA_902464595.1 uncultured Lachnoclostridium sp.
GACAGTGCAAGCCCCGGTCTGTCCCATGTCCGCCGCTCCATGAAGGTGACGGCTGACCGGATCCACACCCAGCTTAACTCTATCCTTAATTCCAACCGCTCCTATCTTCAGGATGCTGTTATCACCATGCGGGACGGACGTTACTGTCTCCCGGTAAAATCCGAATACAAGAGCCAGGTTTCCGGTATGGTCCACGATCAGTCCGCTACAGGCTCCACCCTTTTCATTGAGCCAATGGCCATCATCAAACTGAATAACGAAATGCGGGAGCTGGAAATCCAGGAACAGAAGGAAATTGAAGCTGTACTCGCCTCCCTGAGCAATCAGGCTGCCCCCTTCACGGAGGATCTGCGCATCAATATGGAGCTTTTAGCCCAGCTGGATTTTATTTTCGCAAAAGCTGCCCTGGCCCGCCGCTACAAATGCAGCGCACCCGTATTCAACAACCGGGGATACATCCACATTAAAGACGGACGCCATCCTCTCTTGGATCCTCAAAAGGTGGTTCCAACCAATGTGTGGCTGGGAAAAGACTTTGATCTTCTCATTGTTACTGGCCCCAATACGGGCGGAAAGACGGTATCCTTAAAGACGGTTGGCCTCTTTACCCTTATGGGACAGGCAGGACTTCACATTCCCGCCTGGGAAGGGTCTGAGCTGTCTGTCTTTGATCAGGTTTTTGCAGACATCGGAGATGAACAGAGCATCGAACAGAGCCTCAGTACCTTCTCTGCCCACATGACCAACATTGTACGGATCCTGAACGAAGCGGATGCACGTTCTCTGTGCCTTTTTGACGAGCTGGGAGCAGGAACGGATCCCACCGAGGGTGCAGCCCTGGCTATCGCAGTCCTCTCGTTTCTCCACAACATGAAATGCCGCACCATGGCTACCACTCACTACAGCGAGTTAAAAGTATTTGCTCTCAGCACTCCCGGAGTGGAAAATGCCTGCTGCGAGTTTAACGTAGAGACACTGCAGCCTACCTACCGCCTGCTGATCGGTATTCCCGGAAAGAGCAATGCTTTTGCCATTTCCCAAAAATTAGGACTTCCTCAGTACATCATCGACGATGCAAAGTCCCATCTTCAGGCAAAAGACGAATCCTTTGAGGATCTGCTGGCCAGTCTGGAAGAAAACAGGATCACCATTGAAAAGGAGCAGGAGGAGATCAAAACCTACAAGGAGGAAATCTCCTCACTGAAACAGCGCTTGACCCAGAAAGAGGAGCGTCTGGACGAGCGCAAGGATAAAATCCTTAAAAATGCCGCGGAGGAAGCGCAGCGGATCCTTCGGGAGGCAAAAGAAACAGCAGATCAGACCATCCGGGAGATCAACCGCCTTGCTTCCAGCTCCGGCGTGGGCAAAGAGCTGGAAGCAGAACGTGCAAAGCTGCGGGATAAACTGAAAAAGACAGATGAAAAACTGGCAGTGAAGCCAAAAGGCCCAAGCCAGCCTATTTCACCAAAGAAATTAAAGATCGGGGACGGAGTGAAGGTTCTGTCCATGAACCTAAAAGGCACGGTCAGCACTCTTCCCAATGCAAAGGGCGATCTGTACGTCCAAATGGGCATTCTCCGCTCCCTTGTAAATATCCGGGATCTGGAGCTCTTAAATGAAAAGGATATAAGCGCCACTCTGGGAGACGGCCGCTCTGTAAGCTACGGCGGACGGACTGTCAAAAGCCGGGGAAGCGGAAGCAGCCAGATCAAAATGTCCAAGTCTTCCTCTGTTTCTTCTGAGGTAAATCTGATCGGCATGACCGTGGATGAAGCCCTTCCCACCATGGAAAAATATCTGGATGATGCCTATCTGGCCCATCTGCAGACCGTCCGGGTGGTTCACGGGCGAGGAACGGGAGCTCTCAAAAATGCGGTCCACAAGCGGCTGCGCCAGCTGAAATATGTAAAAGAATTTCGTCTGGGACAGTTCGGCGAAGGGGATTCCGGTGTGACTGTAGTGACATTTAAGTAAGGAGGACATAATACTGTGGCAGAAAAACAGAGAATCCTGATCGTAGACGACGATTCAAATATTGCAGAATTGATCTCCCTCTATCTCATGAAGGAGTGTTACGAAACCATGATCGTGGGAGACGGCGAGGAAGCCCTTCGGGTTTTCCCCTCATTTAAGCCCCATCTGGTGCTCCTTGATCTGATGCTCCCTGGCATAGACGGCTATCAGGTATGCAGGGAGCTTCGGGCTTCCTCCCAGGTTCCGATCATCATGCTCTCTGCGAAAGGAGAGATTTTTGACAAGGTGCTGGGACTGGAGCTGGGAGCCGATGATTACATGATCAAGCCCTTCGACTCCAAAGAACTGGTTGCCAGGGTCAAAGCGGTTCTGCGCCGTTACCAGGTGATCCCCGCCTCCCCATCTTCCTCATCAGGCCAGCAGGGGGAATATGTGGAATACCCGGATCTCATTGTAAACCTGACGAATTATTCCGTGATCTACCAGGGACACTCGGTGGAGATGCCCCCAAAAGAGCTGGAGCTTCTCTATTTCCTTGCTTCTTCCCCTAACCAGGTGTTTACCAGGGAACAGCTGCTGGATCACATATGGGGATATGAGTACATAGGGGATACCCGTACCGTAGACGTCCACATCAAACGCCTGCGTGAGAAGATCAAAGATCATGCCAGCTGGTCCATCTCCACGGTTTGGGGCATAGGATATAAATTTGAGGTGAAACGATGACCCGTTCCCTCTATTTCAAATTTATACTGGGATACCTGATCTTTGGACTTTTGGGTTTTTTTTCCATTGCCACCTTCTCCTCAAAAATGACCCGGGATTATCTCTTTCAGAGCAAGGCAGAAGCCCTTTATGACGAGGCCAGCGCCATCGCTTCCTCCTGCAGCTCCATGTACAAGGGAACCAGCCAGGATTCGGCGGAAACCGCAGCCCAAATACAGGCCCTGTCCCACTATCTCCGCTCTGAGATCTGGATCGTCAACCGCCATGGAACCATTGTCCTTGACAGCCTGTCAAACTCCCGGATCCAGTCCGTGATCGAGGGCTTTGATCCAACCTCCACAGGAAGCCGTTCCTATACCGTTGGAACATACTATAATATGTTTCCAAGCGATGTGCTCAGCGTATCCGCCCCCATTACCGGTAACTACAATACTTACGGTTATGTGCTGATCCATCTGCCTATAAGTGAGATCGGCCAGTCCCAGAACGGGATCCTGACCATCCTTTACATTACCTCTGCCGTAGTGTTCGGCCTGTCCCTCATCATCCTGCTGGTGTTTACCCAAACCGTGTACCTCCCCCTCCGGAAGATCACGGTAGGGGCAAATGAGTATGCCGCCGGCAATCTGGACTATCGAATCGATGTAAAAACACATGACGAGATGGGATACCTGTCGGACACCTTAAACTATATGTCCGATGAGCTGAATAAGATGGAAGAATACCAGAAAAATTTTATTGCCAATGTATCCCACGACTTCCGTTCTCCCCTTACCTCCATCAAGGGATACCTGGAAGCCATACTGGACGGAACCATTCCCCCGGAATTGTATGAAAAATATCTGTCCCGCGTGATCTCAGAGACAGAACGGCTCCATAAGCTGACGGAAAGTATGCTGACCTTAAATTCCCTGGACGCCAAGGGCTATCTGTCCCGGACCAATTTTGACATCAACCGGGTCATCAAGGATACCGCCGCTTCCTTTGAGGGAACCTGCGGTGCAAAAAATATCCATTTTGAACTGACCTTTTCTGATGATATTCAGATGGTTTTTGCAGACCTTGGAAAAATACAGCAGGTAATGTATAATTTAATTGACAATGCAATTAAATTCAGCAATAATGACTCGGCTATCTATATCCAGGCAACTGGACAGTACGAAAAAATTTTTGTATCCGTAAAGGATACTGGCATCGGGATTCCCAAAGACAGCCTGAAAAAGATATGGGAGCGCTTTTACAAGACAGATCTGTCCAGAGGAAAGGATAAAAGAGGCACGGGCCTGGGGCTCTCCATCGTAAAGGAGATCATTCAGGCCCACGGGGAAAATATAGACGTAGTCAGCACAGAGGATGTGGGAACCGAATTTATCTTCTCCCTCCCTCGCTCTACCAATCTGTAACAGCCCCATCCATGCTCCTGAATCTTCATAGGGCAGATGCCCGATGCTTCTTGTCCGTTTCAAACGGACAAGAAGATGGTTGGCTGAACTGTAACGGATTTTCTGAAAATAGTTGGAAATACCATCAAATATAAAAGGAGGAATAAGAATGAACCTAAAGAAAAAAATAAGTGCCGCTCTTGTGGCGGCAGCAGCCTTCTCCTGCCTCATGGCTCCCTCTGCCTTTGCTGAGAAAAAAGAAAAGGTAGGAAAGGTAGAGCTAGTGATCGAATCTGATATCCGTGAGGGCTCTGAGGGCGGAGATCTGGAGATTGAGGCAAAGGGTGACAACACAGACCGCTACTACATTGATTCCTGGGAGATCACTAACGATACAGGCGAGGCATGGCGCGAATCCACTCCCCCTGAGGTAGAGATCACACTGGGGGTGGAGGATGAGGAATTATATTACTTTTCCAGCACCTCCAACAGCAATGTAAAACTCACCTTAGCTTACAACGCCAAACGCCATTTTGACAGGGCAAAGGTACTTGATGTAAAGAAAAAAGACGGGGGTGCTACTCTGATCGCCACCATTCAGCTGATCTTCGACGATGATGCTGACATGAGCCAGCCCACTCCTCCCTCCGGCTTAAAGTGGGATGACTCCCACAATGGCTCTGGTTCCTGGGCAAATGTAACATCTGCCAAATATTACCAGGTTCAGCTGATCAAAAACGGTGCAGCCACTGGAGAAATCCATGATATTTACAACATGAGCTATGATTTTAAGAAGCAGATCACTTCTGCTGGAAATTATCAGTTCCAGGTCCGCTCCATCAAGGCCAGCAATAATGCAAAGAGCAGCTGGACCCGTTCTGAAACCTGGGCTGTCACGGATGCCGATGTGATCTCCCTTGGAAATACTCTGTCTGTGTCCGCTTCCTCATCCGACAGCGGATGGAAAAAAGCCGCGGACGGCGTCCGCTGGTGGTGGCAGAATGAGGATGGCTCCTACATTGCCTCCGACTGGAAAAATGATAACGGCCAGTGGTACTATTTCGACGCCGAAGGCTACATGGCTACTGGATGGATCGAAGTAAACGGCAAGCATTACTATATGGATCCCGCTTCCGGAGCAATGTTTGCTAACCAGCGTACACCGGATAATTTCTGGGTAGATGCCACAGGTGCATGGATTCCAGGAATGTAAATAACTGTAAACAACTGCAAAAACGCCTCCAATGACCAGATATGACTCTGACCATTGGAGGCGTTCTTTGATGCATTGAATATCGATGCATTTCCATTTTCCCTACAGGACTAATCTGGCAGCCCCATAGATCCCCGCGTCATTTCCCAGGGTAGCTAACCCCAATTTCCCTTTATTTTTGGAAATAGGAGTAAAATATTCATAGTGTTTGCGGATCACATCCAGAAGAAAGGAACCTGCTTTTGATACACCGCCCCCGATGATAAAAATATCCGGATCCACCATCATAGCACCTGCTGCCAGCGTCAGTCCCAGATAACGCCCTACAACGTCCATGACCTCAAGGGCCAGCTCATCTCCCTCTTTGGCTGCGTCTAACACGTTCTTGGCGGAAACCTCAGAGCCATATGCCCGAAGGGCGGAAGGAAGATCGCTGCTTTCCATTTTCCTTCTTGCCTCCCTGGCAATCCCTGTAGCGGAAGCCACCTGCTCCACGCATCCCACTCCTCCGCAGTTGCAGTGCTCCCACTCCTCGTCCCGCACGTGGATATGACCGATCTCACCGCCCAGCCCATGGCTTCCCGCAACAATCTTCTCATCGATGATTACAGCTCCTCCCACACCGGTTCCCAAGGTGAGCATCACCACATTCTTATACCCTTTGGCCCCTCCCTGCCACATTTCTCCCAGAGCTGCCACATTTGCGTCGTTTCCGCTTTTGACCGGAACATGATCCAAAAGCCCGGATAACTCCTCCTGGGGATTACAGTTATGCCAGCCCAAATTAACACAGATCTCCACTGAGCCATCTGGCAGGACAGGCCCTGGCACACCCATGCCCACGCCTGCTATATCCTCTTTTAGATCCAGACCTTTTTCCTCCATCTTTTCCCGAATGGAGCGGGCCACATCAGGAAGGATATTTTTTCCTCCCTCCTCCTTGCATGTTCTGACCTCCCACTTGTCCAGAAGCTCCCCTGTGACCTCAAACAGCCCTATTTTCACAGAAGTCCCTCCAATATCAACTCCAATGCATTTTGTCCCCATGGTATATTGCTCCCTTTCTGCCCTTTTTATATTTTTGTATCCTGTTTACGATGCACATAAATGAAAGCCCTCCATCACTGCAGCTTTACTTCCATCATTTTCTGCGGCCCCATAACGTATAAGGTTCCCGGAAAACGGCCCGCCGAAACTTTGCTCACCGTAAAATCAAAAGCTCCTTCATATTTCTTTGTGCCAGTCATGTTATAAACCTGACAGGAACTGTCATTATACAAAAGAACCAGACCTCCGTCTATATCAAAACCACTGTACTGGTATCGGAAAGAAATATCAAAGACAGGATTCCCCTCCCGGTCATAGACCCGAAGACGGTTTGGATCCTCTCCCTCTACATTGTCTGTGATCAACCCAACGTAATCCGGTGTATAGGTGATGCTGCGGATAGTTTCCCCGATCGGGATCTGGCTCACCAGCTCCGGCGAGGTTTCCACCCTGGTAGAGAAGAATAAAAGGCCGTGATCGGTAAACGCCACCGAATGGCTTTCATCCAAAAAACGCACCCTTGCAGCCATAGCATCTCCCAAATCCTGGGGAAAGAAAATCCCAACCACCCGGTTCGGATCATTTTTTCCCAAACCAAAATTGTAAAAAACGATCTTACATTTTAATATCCCCTGATCCAGATACATAAAGGAGGTGATCAACTGCGTTCCGTTGGGAGAAAGGCTCAGATCCACCGGATACCCATCTCCGGAAACCAGGGATTTCACCATAATATCCAAAGAACTTCCATCTTTTTTATACAGATAAATATAGCTGGCCCTGGAATCCTCCTGAAGGGCTGCCACCACACCTTTCGCTGATACCGTCACACGCAGAATAGGCAAAAGGGTCACAGCCTGCCCCTGGGGCCCGCTCTTATCACAGATATAAATACTGTTTCCCTGCAGATCTCCGATAGCTGCAAACTCCCCATTAATGGATACCATAGGAGACTTCATCTCATAGCTTTGCATCCATACTACTTTTCCCTGGGCATCTAAGTAGGAGGCCCCGTCCTTTGTATATTTTAAAACACCATCGCAAAAATCCACATATTCGCAAAAGCTTCCTTCGCCCTGGGCTGCTGCTTCCTGTGCCTCTGTGGTCAGATCCTTCTCCCACACTGGCTGATAGTCCGTATATGTATGATACCGGCCATACTGAAACAAAAGGATCCCGGCAATGACTGCCGCAAAAACCAATACCCCCAGTATGATCAGACGCTTGCGGATCACACGTCGGTGAGCTCTCTGGACAATCTCCCGGCTCTCCTGAGCCTCCTGCTGCATCGTATTGGAGGATACGATCCGTCGTTTCAGCTGATTTTTTTTATTTTCACGGCTCATGGAACTGGTATTGCTCATTCTGCGTTCTCCCCAACCTTGTCTTTGGCGTATATGGAATAGTATACACCAACTTTGGATAAAACGCATTATCTTTTTCTGAAGCCCCTCCCTCCGCCTGCCCTTCCTCATTCAAATATCTCTTTAAGGAACCAGAAGCTTCTGTCCCTGAAAAATGCTGTCCTCATTGGACAGAGCGTTGATGCGGCATATCTCGTCAATATGATTTAAATTGTGATACAGTTTAAAACAGATCCCATACAATGTCTCTCCGCCTGCAACCGTATAGGTCCGGTAGCTGGATCCTGAGGCCGGCTTGTCCTCCTGGCCCGGATCCTCTTTTTCCTTTTCTCCCGCACCCGCCTTGGAG
>CABQJX010000124.1 GCA_902464595.1 uncultured Lachnoclostridium sp.
CGCTGCCGCTCGGATCAAATGGGCGCGGTATCATATACGCCTCTGGCGATATTATGTCATAGCTTTGCTATGTCCCCTCCGGGGGATGCGCACCATTTGAAATGGAGATTTCCTCGCTGCCGCTCGGATCAAATGGGCGCGGTATCATATACGCCTCTGGCGATATTATACCATAGCTTCCCACAACTTGGTACTGGGAAATTTTTTGTTCACATTCCGTTCCTTCCGTGGTATAGTAAAGAGGATAGCGGCGGGAGATTTGCTGCTCGCTGGTTTGCCGGCGAACAGTAACGAAAATGTTTTCGCTGCAGGACAACATAAATCCAAGGAGGAACATGTTATGTCAGAAATGGTAAAGGATACAAACTGTGCATATTGTATGCAGGGAGAGCTGGTGGCAAAGTTTGCATATCCCGTATGTGAGATGGAGACAGGATTTCTTTACGTATTTAAGGAGCAGAGCAAGAAGGGAAGGGTGATCTTAGCCCACAAGAAGCATGTCAGCGAGCTGATCGACCTGACCGACGAGGAGAGGAACGCTTACTTTGCAGAAGTAGCGAAGGTTGCCAGAGCGGTCCATAAGGTATTCCACCCGGATAAGGTAAATTACGGCGCTTACGGCGATACAGGCCATCATCTTCATTTTCATATCGTACCAAAGTATAAGGGCGGAGAGGAATGGGGAGGAACCTTTGAGATGAACAGCGGAAGAACCATTCTTACGGATGAAGAATATGAGAAAATGGCAGAGGATTTAAGACAGGCTTTAAAAGAGGTATAGGAAGTTTTCCATTTGCAGAACAGGTATAAGGAGGATGTCCGCCGCCATACAATTAGCAGGAGAGAAGTTTCATGGAGGAAACAATGAAACGGATAACTGCGATGGTGTGTGCATTGGCGGCAGCCTCCTGTTTTTTTACAGTTTCGGCAAAGGCAATGGAGCCGGATCTTGCCGTCCCGACAGGGGCTATGGTATGGGAACAGCCGGCTCCTTCCCCGGCTGTCACTATTTCCGCTCCCAGTGCTGTGCTGATGGAGGCTTCCACCGGACAGGTGATCTACGAGAAAAACGGGGATGAGAAACGCAGTCCTGCCAGTGTCACCAAGGTCATGACCCTTCTTTTGATTTTTGACGCCCTGGAAGCAGGGAAGATCCAGATGAGCGATCAGGTGGTTACAAGTGCCTATGCGAAATCCATGGGCGGTTCCCAGGTTTTTTTGGAAGAGGGGGAGAAGCAGACCGTGGAGACCCTGATCAAATGTATTGTCATTGCCTCAGGAAATGATGCTTCCGTGGCCATGGCCGAGTATGTGGCTGGGAGCGAGGAGGAATTTGTGCGGCAGATGAATGAGAGGGCTAAAGGGCTTGGCATGGAGAATACTCATTTTGTAGACTGCTGCGGCCTTACAGAGTCCGGCGATCACTATACCACTGCCAGGGATATTGCTCTTATGAGCCGGGAATTGATCAACCGCTATCCGAAGATCCATGATTACTCTACGATCTGGATGGAAAATATTACCCATGTGACAAAACAGGGAACGAAAGAATTTGGGCTGTCCAACACCAACAAATTATTGAAAATGGGTACTGATTTTACGGTGACAGGACTCAAGACAGGATCTACCTCCCTTGCAAAATACTGCCTGTCGGCAACTGCGCAAAAGGATGGAGTGCGGCTCATAGCAGCTATCATGGCAGCTCCTGACTTTAAGACAAGATTTGCTGATGCCCGGACGCTTTTGGGATACGGATATGCCAATTGCCGGCTCTATGAAGATAAGGAAGGGCTTCCCCTTCCGCAGATGGCGGTAACCGGCGGGATCAGGACAGAGACATCTCTGGCTTATGAGGGCACATTTTCCTATCTGAGCCTGAATGGTGAGGATCTTGGAGCGATTGAAAAGCAGCTGGTCTTGGAGGAGTCCATGGAAGCGCCTGTTGTTCCGGGACAGAAGGCCGGCGTATTGGAATACCGTCTGGGTGGAAAGAAACTGGGGCAGGTTGATGTGATCACAAAGGAATGTGTGGAGAAGGCTGGATATAAGGATTATTTGCGGCAGCTGCTTCAGACATGGCGCATGTAGCAGGCAGCCTCTTTTGATCTGAAATACACCTGGAAGAATTTGTCAAGGAAAATTAAGGGAAAATTGAAAGAAACAATTGATACAGCGGATCGATTGAAAAAACCAATTAGACAATTGGAAGCCTTGTGCTAAACTAAAAATGGCCTGCGCCCAGGCGCATATATGATAAAATTAGGATCAATTCAAAAGAAGGATCCAATTGGGATTCTATTATAGGAGATAGAGATGGAACAGCTTATTTATAGGGAAAGAAAACATACCAATTCTACAAAATGGGACAGCTGTAAAGAAAAGTTTGGAAAAGAGGATCTTCTTGCCATGTGGGTGGCGGATATGGATTTTGAGGCCCCATCCTGCGTTAAGAAAGCCCTTGGGGAGTATGTGGATTTTGGCGTATTCGGCTATTACCAGCCGGAGCAGGGGTATCAGGAAGCGTTCCTTCGATGGGAAAAGAAATACCATGGTTATAAGGTAAAACAGGAGTGGATGCGGTTTGCCCCTGGGGTAGTTCCAGCAGTAAACTGGCTGTTGCATATCCTGACAAAGGAGGAGGACACGGTTCTTATCATGCCGCCTGTCTATTATCCATTCAAAGAGGCGATCCAGAACAATGGGAGAAGGGTGGCAGAAAGCCCGCTGGTTCGAGGGGAACGGGGCTATTCCATCGACTTTCAGGACTTTGAGAGAAAGATTACAGAGGAACAGGTAAAGGCCTTTATCTTCTGTTCTCCTCACAATCCGGTGGGAAGAGTGTGGAAACCGGAGGAGATCCGCCGTGTATTGGATATTTGTAAACAGCATCAGGTTTATGTGATCTCCGATGAGATCCATCAGGATATTGTTATGAGCGGCTATCATCATACCCCATCGGCCCTGGTGGGGAGTTATGATGATATTCTGGTAACCCTGACCGCGGCCACGAAGACATTTAACCTGGCTGCCTGCCAGAACTCTATTGTGATCCTGCCTGACAAAGAGTTGAGGAGAAGGTACGACGACTATCTTAACCGGCTGCGCATTAAAGGGGGAAATGCCTTTGGATATGTGGCGGTGCAGAGCGCTTACGAAGGCGGACGCCCATGGCTTGAGGAGCTTTTAAATATGGTGGAGGGCAATTATCATTGCCTTAGAAATGCCCTTGAAAAAGAGCTTCCCCATGTCTGGATCTCAGATCTGGAGGGAACATACCTTATGTGGATCGATCTGGGCGCTTATGTGAAGCCAGAGGAAATGGAGCAGGTGATCTGCCATGAGTGCGGCATTGCAGTGGATTACGGAAGCTGGTTCGGCGAAGGAGAGAATGCTTCCTGTATCCGTGTGAACCTGGCTACCTCCAGGGAGAATATAGAGGAGGCCGCAAGGAGGCTGATCCAGGTATTGAAGAAATAGTAACCGTTCAGCCAACCATCTTTTTGTCCGCTTTAGGCGGACAGGAAGCATCGGGCTGTGGGAGAAAGGTATAACAATGGAAGACATCAGGATAAACGATCTGTCCTTTGCCTATGAGGGTGGGGAAAAGCTTGTCTTAAAGGATATTAATGCCCGGATCGAAGCCGGGGAGTTTATCTGTATCCTGGGCCAGTCCGGCTGTGGAAAGAGTACGCTTTTGCGCCTTTTAGCTGGACTTGAACGGCCCTCATCCGGGGAGATCCTTATAGGAGAACGGCCGTTAAAGGGGGCCAGCCTGGATCGGGGAGTCGTATTTCAGGACTATGGCCTGTTTCCCTGGATGACAGCCGGGGAAAATATTATGCTGGCCTTGAGACAGCGTTTTCCAAAGAAGTCCAAGCAGGAGCTGAAAAAGACAGCGGTGGATATGCTGGTTCAGGTGGGACTGGGGGAGGAGGTATATAAAAAACTCCCCAAGGAGCTGTCGGGAGGAATGAAGCAGCGCTGTGCCATTGCCCAGGCCTTCAGCATGGATCCCCCCATCCTGCTTATGGATGAGCCTTTTGGCGCCTTAGATGCTGTGACCAGGGCCAGGCTTCAGGACCTGGTGCTGAAGCTTTGGGCTCAGGACAGTCCAAGAAAGACTGTGTTTTTTGTAACTCACGATGTGGACGAGGCTATGCTTTTGGCAAACAGGATTTTAGTTTTGGGACAGTCCCCCAGCAATATTATCTATCAGTGCCGGATTCCGGAGGAGGAGCGTCCTACCAGAGAGAATCAGTTTGAGAATCCAAAGATGCTGAAGCTTCGGACGGAGCTGATCCGACAGATCAACCAGGACGTAGCAAGACATATTTGATCTTAAATCGGAATTTGAGTTTCCGCACTTTTATGATTCAGGGCAGCTATCGTCTTTGGAAGAACAGGAATGTGCGTCCAAAGGCGCTGCATATACAAAAAGGAAAAGGAGAAGTATCATGAGAAAAAAGATGATTGCCGCTATTGTGACAGCAGCCATGGCATGCAGCCTTGCGGCATGCGGCTCAGGACAGAAGGCACAGGAGACCACCGCTGCGCAGACTACCGCGGCCGAAAGCACAGAGGCAGAAACCACTGAGGCTGAGGAAAAGGCATCTGAGACAGAGGCCAAGAGCAGTGAGGAGACAAAGGCAGAAGCTTCTGCTGACCATGCGCCGGAACAGAGCACAGTAAAATGGAACTGCGGAACAAGCGGAAATGTGCTGCTGACCATTGCAGAGGAAAAGGGCTATCTGGAAGATGAGGGCATCACCATTGAATATGTACAGGCAAATGCCAATGCAGATGCAATGGCTCTGTTAGCCACCGGAAAGGTAGACGTGGTATCTAACTCCGGAACCAGCAATCCGCTGCAGCAGATTGCATCCGGTGTGGATCTGACTATTTTCGGCGGACATATGGTAGAGGGATGTATGCCGGTTGTGGCAAAGCCGGGAACAGAATGGAAGGGGATTGAATCCTTCGTAGGCCAGAAGGTGGCTGTCAACCCAAGCTATTTTGCTTTCACCGGAGCCGTTATGGATCTGGGATATGATAATCCTCTGGAAGTAGTGGAGTGGGAGGTTTATTCTGATTACAACGACGCTTTAGCCGCTGTTGTCCGCGGGGATGTAGCGTTTGCTCTTATGGGAACCGGACAGAACCTGGCAGTGCAGGAGATGGCAAAGAATGGCGAGATCGAAATCGTCAGCTATCAGAGCGAGGTAATGGAAAATTATTCCTGCTGCCGTATGGAGGCACAGACCAAGTGGGTAAATGAGAACCCCAACACCGTAAAGGCAATCATCCGCGCCCTGCTGCGTGCTCAGTCCTACTATGAGAACAATAAGGAAGAGGCTGTTAAGCTTCATGCAGCTAAGATCGAGGCAACAGAAGAATACGTTGCGGCTTACATGATGGATGATGAGCATTACTTTGTAAGTGTGGATCCTCTGAAAAATTCCGTTGTCCGCGCATGGGATATTCTGGATAAGACAGGTTTCTTAGATGCAAAGGCAAAGGAGATTGACATCAACGATCATATCAACACCACACTGTATGAGGAGGCTCTTGCTGAGGCAGCTGAGGCTTACGGAAGCGAAGATCCTGAGTTTTACGAGAACATGAAGACATTCTTTGAGGAGAATGACAAATAGGAAACAAAGTCTGTAAAAGGCTGTGGGAGAGGAAGATATGGCTAAGATAGGTAGGTTTATAAAAAAATACTGGATCACATTCTGTATTTTTCTGGGACTGGCTCTGCTCTATGTGTTTGTCACGGAAAAAGGGCTGGCTAATCCCTATCTGTTCCCACCGGTGGAGGATATTGAGGAAGCCTTTGTCAGCAGCCGGGGAATGATGCTTGGAAATATGCTGGCTTCCTTTAAGCTTTTGATCCCATCGGTGCTCCTTTCCCTTATGGCGGCTCTTCTTTTGGGAACGGCAATGGGAATGAATGCCCGTTTGCGGGAGATCCTCCATCCGGTGATCTATGCATTCAGCGTGATCCCCTCTATTTTGCTGTCTCCCTTTGTGCTTTTGTTAGCACCAACTCTGTTTTCGGCATCGGTGTTCCTTATTACCTACAACATTGTGTGGGCTACCCTGTTTGCTACGATTACAGGGATTATGACCATCGATAAGCGGTATCTGGACAAGGCGGCCACGCTGGAGTTAAAAGGGGTAAAGCGGCTGTTGAAGGTGATCCTTCCAGCCGCCAGCCCTTCCATTCTGGCAGGGTTTGTCAACTCTCTCAGAAGCTCCTTTGTGATGCTGGTATTTGCCGAGATGTACGGAGCCGGAGAGGGAATGGGGTATTTTGTAAAAAAGTATGCTGAGTTGGGGATTTTTGCCAACACATGGGTCGGATTTGTGTTTATGGTCATTATTTTGGTGATTGTGATGCAGATCTTTGAGATGGTGAAAAAGCGTTTGCTGCGCTGGACCATCGACTAAAAAACAGATGGGTTTTTCGCTTTTAGGGAAAAATCCGTTGTTACCAGTTCCTCATAGGGAACACGCTTCTTTAATTCACCAGCTTCCTCCAGGATATTTTGGAGCAGGTCAAAGCTTTCTTTCTGAAAGACTGTGTCCTCCTTCCAGGTATCCTGTTTTTTATACCTTTCTACAATGCGTGTCAGCTGTTCAAGAGAGGTTTCCTTAAACTGAGGTTGAATGACCTGGGCAATCTCCTGGGCAGAGTGGGAATTTACATAGTCAAGCCCACGCTGGACTGCATTGGTAAATCCCTGGATCGCCTGGGGATTTTGGGCTAAAAATTCTTTTCTGGCACAGTAGGCCGTATAGGGAACGTAGCCGGATTCTTCTCCCAGGGAGGCAGCTACCCACCCCTTACCCTCCTGTTCCAGGGCGGTGGCGTATGGTTCAAATTCAACGGTATAATCCGCGTCGCTTCCGGAAAAGGCGGCGGCAGTCAGGCCAAATTGGATGCTCTGGTCGATGGTCAGATCCTTTTGAGGATCCAGACCGTGCTTTTTCAGAATATATTCAAAGACCATCTGGGGCATGCCGCCTTTACGTCCGCCTAATACTTTTTTCCCTTTTAAACCTTCCCAGGTGAAATCCGGCTCCGCTTCCCGGCCTACCAGGAAATTGCCTGCCCGCTGGGTCAGCTGGGCAAATGTGACGGCAGGGTCGTCAGAGCCCTCCTGATACACGTAAATAGACGCCTCTGATCCCATAAAGCCAATCTGTGCATCACCTGAGATCAGGGAGGCCATGACCTTATCAGCTCCGCCTGCGTTTACCAAGGTCAGGTCAATGCCCTCCTCCTCAAAGTATCCAAGCTCAATGGCTGCATACTGGGGAGCATAGAAGATGGAGTGAGCCACTTCGTTTAGGACCAGGGGAACTGAAGATGAGGAACTGGGTGTTTTTTCGGAGCATCCGCCGGTCAGGAGAGAAAGCATCACAGCGATGGCAGCAGCGGCAAAAGGGATTCTTTTCTTTTTCATTAAAACCTCCTGAAATAGGGATCACCGCCAGAGGACGGGAAGTATATCCCATTGCCCTTTGGCGGTATTGTCTTTTCTATAGTGTATTGCCCCGAAAAGGAAATGGTGAATCCAATCTGAATTGAACTTAATGGCTGACAAACAGGTGCGGCAAAAGAACGCTCATGATTCTCAATCGTGGGATCACGAGCGTTCTTCTTATTTTTTCTGGCCTTCTTTTATAGCCATAGCGATTTTTCGTTTATGATGCTTTATTAAGGCATTTGCTTCTTGATCATTAAGTTTCAATATTCCTTTCCTCTAAGTTATCTCGATGTGCGATTGCAACGTTATCAATGTTATTTTCACAAGCCCACATATTATACCGGTAGTTCAATAAAAGAAACTAATTTTAATTTTTTTAAAAATTTTTCAGACGCTTTAGAAAACACTTGATATTTTTTCCAAATGATATGCATACCCGCTTCTGTTTGCGGCGAAAGAGGTCGAAAACATAATTTATGATTTCCGCCAGTAT
>CABQJX010000125.1 GCA_902464595.1 uncultured Lachnoclostridium sp.
CCGTACCAGAGAGTTTGAACAGATGGAGCTGGAGTTCTTCTGTAAGCCTGACACCGATTTGGAGTGGTTTGCTTACTGGAAGGAGTTCTGTATTAACTGGTTAAAGAATCTGGGCTTAAAGGACGAAGAGCTGCGTGCAAGAGACCATTCTCCGGAGGAGCTGAGCTTCTACAGCAAGGCTACCACAGATCTGGAATTTCTTTTCCCATTCGGATGGGGCGAGCTGTGGGGCATCGCAGACCGTACCAATTACGACCTGAGCCAGCATCAGAATGTATCCGGCCAGGATATGACCTATTTTGATGATGAGACCAATGAGAGATATATCCCTTACGTTGTTGAGCCTTCCCTGGGAGCAGACCGTGTAACCTTAGCTTTCCTGTGCGCTGCTTACGATGAGGAGGAGATCGGAGAGGGAGATGTGAGAACCGTTCTTCATTTCCATCCGGCTCTGGCTCCGGTCAAGGTGGGGATCTTGCCTCTTTCCAAGAAGTTAAATGCCGGTGCTGAGAAGATTTATGCAGAGCTGTCCAAGTACTACAACTGCGAATTTGATGACCGCGGAAATATTGGAAAGAGATACAGAAGACAGGATGAGATCGGTACGCCGTTCTGCGTGACCTATGATTTCGATTCCGAGGAGGATCATGCAGTTACTGTCCGCGACAGAGATACCATGGAACAGGTAAGGATCCCGATTGCAGAGTTAAAGGATTATTTTGCAGAGAAATTTATGTTTTAGATTCTATAAACCGTTTATCCGAACGGCCAAAGTCCAAAAGAAGGTTAAGAAGAAGCTGTCCTGCGGATTGTATCCGCAGGGCGGTTTTTTTGTGATGCAGTTTTCTGTACCTGGCCCCATTATGATTTTGCCATAGGAGCTAAGAAATCCCGATCCGGTATGGATACAGGAAGTATGCAAAATTTAGAAACCTTTTATAAACATAGGTTCCCGATTGTGATATACTTAAAAATAGTATGATATTAAGGAGGCCGGGGAGATGAAGCTCAAGACTCGTCTGGGGGCAGCTTTTTTGATTATAACCATTGTGCCCATGATGCTGTTCTATTTTCTGGTGGTGGCGCTCAGCGATTACCAGACCAAATCCTTCAGCAGGGAATATGGGCTGACGGAGCAGGTGGAGCTGTTTTCAGGAAACTCTATGCAGATATTCAACCGGATCACAAAGCGTTCCCAGGAGGAAATGCGAAAGATGCTGGAGCGCAGCCCGGAGAAGTATGAGGATCCCTCGTATCTGGATCGGATCAACCAGGAATTAAACCGTCATTACGCATATCTGATCGTGAGGAAAGATGGAGACGTGATATACTGCGGCGACAGCAAGGATCCTGGGGAGGGGAAGTTTAGCGCTTCCATCTGCGCCCAGCTGCCCCGATTCGGCAATATGGACGGAGAGCTGGAGGGAGGAATCTATCTGGACGGGGAGAGCCAGCATCTCATCAAGCAGATGGATTTCTTCTTTCCAGACGGACAGGAGGGAAGCGCCTTTATCATTTCCAATGTAGATAAACTGATCCCTGAGGTTCGTTCCATGATGGTGGAAATGCTGATCTTAGGAATCACGATCCTGATGGTAGCGGGGATTGTTCTGACTTTGTGGGTTTACCGGTCGATCCTAAGCCCGTTAAACAAGCTTCAGGAGGCCACCAAGAAGATACGGGACGGCAATCTTGATTTCACTCTGGATGTGGACGCGGATGATGAGATCGGGCAGCTGTGCCAGGATTTCGAGGAGATGCGCCTGCGGCTGAAGGAGAATGCAGAGGAGAAGATCCAGTATGACAAGGAAAATAAGGAGCTGATCAGCAATATTTCCCATGATCTGAAAACGCCCATCACAGCAATCAAGGGATATGTGGAGGGGATTTTGGACGGGGTGGCCTCCTCACCGGAAAAGCTGGATCGGTACATTCGTACCATATACAATAAATCCAATGATATGGACCGCCTGATCGATGAGCTGACCTTCTATTCTAAGATTGACACCAATAAGATCCCATACACTTTCAATAAGATCAACGTAGCCCAGTATTTCAGGGACTGCGTGGAGGAGGTGGGCCTGGATATGGAGGCCCGTGGGATTGAGCTTGGATATTTTAACTATGTGGACGAGGAGGTTATGGTGATCGCGGACGCGGAGCAGATGAAGCGGGTGATCAACAATATTATCAGTAATTCCGTGAAATATCTGGATAAGAAGAAAGGGATCATCAACATCCGTATCAAAGATGTGGGAGACTTTATACAAGTGGAGATTGAGGACAACGGCAAGGGGATCGCGGCAAAGGATCTGCCCAATATCTTTGACCGGTTTTACCGCACGGATTCCTCACGCAATTCCTCACAGGGAGGCAGCGGCATCGGCCTGTCCATTGTGCGCAAGATCGTGGAGGATCACGGAGGACGTATATGGGCTACCAGCAAGGAAGGGATTGGGACAGAGATCCACTTTGTTTTAAGAAAATACCAGGAGGTTATACAAAATGAGTAAAATTCTGATCGTGGAAGATGAGGAGAGCATCGCGGAGCTGGAGAAGGATTATCTGGAGCTGTCCGGTTTTGAAGTAGAGATTGAGAATGACGGGGATTCCGGCCTGGAAAAGGCTCTGAAGGAAGATTACGATCTGATCATTTTGGATCTCATGCTGCCGGGAACCGATGGGTTTGAGATCTGTAAGAGGGTGCGCGAAGTAAAAAATACGCCGATCATCATGGTTTCAGCCAAAAAGGAGGATATTGACAAGATCCGGGGGCTGGGCCTGGGCGCTGACGATTACATTACCAAGCCTTTCAGCCCCAGCGAGATGGTCGCCAGGGTAAAGGCCCATATGGCCCGCTACGAGCGTCTTATCGGAAGCGGACAGCCTTCCAATGAGATCATTGAGATCCGGGGACTGAAAATAGATAAGACAGCCCGCCGGGTATGGATCAATGGGGAAGAAAAGACATTTACCACCAAGGAATTTGACCTTTTGACCTTCCTTGCCCAAAATCCAAACCATGTGTTCACAAAGGAGGAGCTGTTCAGCAAGATCTGGGATATGGAATCCATCGGCGATATTGCCACTGTGACCGTGCACATCAAAAAGATCCGGGAGAAGATTGAGTTTAACACCGCCAAACCACAGTATATTGAGACGATTTGGGGGGTGGGATACCGGTTTAAGGTGTAGGTTGAAGAGCATTGCAATTTATTAAGAAGGATAATTTATAAAAAGGGCGTTCCGAATAAGGCGATGCTTTAGCTAAGTGCTATTGCCTGTCAGGGAATGCTCTTTTTGTTATAGTAATAGTTACCATAAAAAAGAATGTTCGTAAATACGAATAAAAAATGAATATGCGAAAATGACAGAAAAAGAAAGTGCTTACAACTTATTTTGCAGTAAAATAAACAATTTTTTTCAAAATTTTCCTTGTAAACTCTTTACTGGAAAAATGTTTGTGATATAATAAACGACGTGGACGGGACGTGGGAATCATTGCTCCTGTCTGGTACATGAGCATAGAGATTTTGGACATGCTCCGGTCAAACAGCGGCAGGCTGGGAATCCAGTCTGCTAGAATGAGGAGGAAATAACTTATGGCAACAAAGTGGGTTTATTTGTTCAGCGAAGGTAACGCAACCATGAGGAATCTCTTAGGCGGCAAGGGTGCAAACCTGGCAGAGATGACAAACCTGGGCTTACCTGTACCACAGGGTTTTACAATTACAACTGAGGCCTGCACGCAGTACTATGAGGATGGCAGAAAGATCAATGACGAGATCATGGGCCAGATCATGGAGCACATCGGAAAGATGGAGGAGATCACAGGCAAGAAGTTCGGCGACAAAGAAAATCCGCTGTTAGTTTCTGTTCGTTCCGGTGCAAGAGCTTCCATGCCAGGTATGATGGATACCATCTTAAACCTGGGCCTTAATGAGGAGGTAGTAGAGGTTCTGGCTGCAAAGTCCGGCAATCCGCGCTGGGCTTGGGACTGCTACAGAAGATTTATCCAGATGTTCTCTGATGTAGTTATGGAGGTTGGCAAAAAGTACTTCGAGGAGCTCATCGATAAGATGAAGGCTGAGAAGGGCGTTACACAGGATGTGGAGCTGACCGCAGAGGATTTACATGAGTTAGCAAATCAGTTTAAGGCTGAATATAAGGAAAAGATCGGAAAAGATTTCCCAACCGATCCAAAAGAGCAGTTAATGGAAGCCATCAAAGCTGTATTCCGTTCCTGGGATAACCCAAGAGCAAACGTATACCGCCGCGACAATGACATCCCATACTCCTGGGGTACTGCTGTAAACGTACAGATGATGGCTTTTGGAAATATGGGCGAGACCTCCGGTACAGGCGTTGCATTTACCCGTGACCCAGCAACCGGTGAGAAGCACCTGATGGGTGAGTTCCTGATGAACGCACAGGGCGAGGACGTAGTTGCCGGCGTGCGTACACCACAGAAGATCGACCAGTTAAAGGAAGTTATGCCAGAGGTTTATGAGCAGTTCGTTGGAATCTGCCATACCCTGGAGGATCATTACAGAGATATGCAGGATATGGAGTTTACCATTGAGGACAGGAAGCTTTATATGCTCCAGACCCGTAATGGTAAGAGAACTGCAAAGGCTGCATTAAAGATCGCCTGCGATTTAGTAGATGAGGGCATGATCGATGAGAAGAAGGCAGTTCAGATGATCGATCCTCGTAATCTGGACACCCTGCTTCACCCACAGTTTGACGCAGCTGCCCTTAAAAAGGCTGAGCCGGTAGCAAAGGCTCTGGCTGCTTCCCCAGGCGCTGCCTGCGGTAAGATTGTATTTACAGCTGAGGATGCAAAGGCATGGAAGGAGAAGGGCGAGAAGGTTGTCCTGGTTCGTCTTGAGACATCCCCAGAGGATATTGAAGGTATGAAGGCTGCTCAGGGTATCCTGACTGTCCGCGGCGGTATGACCAGCCATGCAGCAGTTGTTGCACGTGGAATGGGAACCTGCTGTGTATCCGGCTGCTCTGAGATTGCTATGGACGAGGCAAACAAGAAGTTTACCCTGGCTGGTAAGGAGTACCATGAGGGTGACTGGCTGTCCATCGACGGCTCCACTGGAAAGATCTACGACGGTGTTATCCCAACTGTGGATGCTACCATCGCAGGAGAGTTCGGAAGGATCATGGCATGGGCCGACAAGTACAGAAGATTACAGGTTCGTACCAATGCCGACACCCCAAATGATGCAAGAAAGGCACGTGAGCTGGGAGCAGAGGGAATCGGCCTTTGCCGTACCGAGCACATGTTCTTTGAGGGCAACCGTATCGACGCATTCCGTGAGATGATCTGTTCTGAGACACTGGAGGAGAGAGAAGCAGCATTGGAGAAGATCCTTCCTGAGCAGCAGGGAGATTTCGAGAAGCTGTATGAGGCTCTTGAGGGCAACCCTGTTACCATCCGTTTCCTGGATCCGCCTCTGCATGAGTTCGTTCCTACTGAGGAGGAGGACATCAAGAAGCTGGCTGATGCCCAGGGCAAGAGCGTTGAGACCATTAAGAATATCATCAACTCCCTTCATGAGTTCAACCCGATGATGGGACACCGCGGATGCCGTCTGGCTGTTACCTATCCAGAGATCGCTAAGATGCAGACAAAGGCAGTGATCCGTGCAGCGATCAACGTACAGAAGGCTCATCCAGATTGGAATGTTATGCCTGAGATCATGATCCCTCTCATTGGCGACATCAAAGAGTTAAAATACGTAAAGAAATTTGTTGTTGAGACAGCTGACGCTGAGATTGCAGCAGCAGGAATTGACCTGAAGTATGAGGTGGGAACCATGATCGAGATCCCGAGAGCTGCCCTTACAGCTGACGAGATCGCAAAAGAGGCTGAGTTCTTCTGCTTTGGTACAAATGACCTTACCCAGATGACTTACGGCTTCTCCCGTGATGATGCAGGCAAGTTCTTAGATGCTTACTATGATGCTAAGATCTTTGAGAACGACCCATTTGCTAAGTTAGATCAGACTGGCGTGGGCAAGCTGATGGAGATGTCCATTCAGTTAGGAAAGAGCCAGCGCCCAGACCTTCATGTAGGTATCTGCGGTGAGCACGGCGGTGATCCTACTTCCGTTGAGTTCTGCCACAGAATCGGACTGGATTATGTATCCTGCTCCCCATTCCGTGTGCCGATCGCAAGATTAGCAGCAGCTCAGGCAGCGCTTGCTGAATAGGTATGGGAAGGAAATATTTATTTTAAGTGATATGCAAAAGAATCCGTCTATCGAGTTGCTCGGTAGGCGGATTCTTTTGGCTCTTTGCTAAGTGTTGGGAAAAATGTTTTTACGCTGATGAATCCAAAACAGGTGGGGAAAATAAGTGTGGAAAACAATCGGACAAAATGATATGATACTAACATAGAAACATGCAGAACGTCCGCAGAGAAAGGGGAAATAGTATGCAGAATTATTCAGGAGAAGAAGGCTTGCAGTATCATCTCCAGATACGAAAGGGAGATGTTGGAAGATATGTGATCTTACCGGGAGATCCTAAGCGCTGTGCTAAGATCGCCGCCCACTTTGAGGAGGCAAAGCTGATTGCAGACAACCGGGAGTATATTACTTATACCGGTTATCTGGATGGAGAGAAGGTCAGCGTTACGTCCACCGGGATCGGCGGCCCTTCTGCCTCCATCGCTATGGAGGAGCTGGTGCAGTGCGGTGCGGATACCTTTATCCGGGTAGGAACCTGCGGAGGGATCGAGTTAGAGGTAAAGGGCGGAGATATTGTAGTGGCAACCGGGGCGGTGCGCATGGAGGGAACAAGTAAGGAGTATGCTCCCATCGAGTTTCCGGCAGTGGCAGATCTGGAAGTGACCAACGCCTTAGTTTCCTCTGCCAGAGAGTTGGGATATACCTGCCATGCGGGAGTCGTGCAGTGCAAGGACGCTTTTTATGGACAGCATGATCCGGAGCGTATGCCGGTGAGCTATGAGCTCCTCAATAAGTGGGAGGCATGGAAACGGCTAGGCTGCAAGGCGTCGGAGATGGAGTCGGCTGCCCTATTTGTTGCAGCCAGCCATTTAAGAGTGCGATGCGGTTCTGATTTTTTGGTAGTGGGAAACCAGGAGCGTCAGGCGGCCGGATTGGAAAATCCAATCGTACATGACACAGAAGGACCGATCCTGGTGGCAGTGAATGCTCTAAGAAAGCTGATCGCTGCAGATCGGGCGGTAAATCAGAAGGGAGAAGGACATGAGACAGTATAAGCGTATATTTGTAGTGGTTTTGGATTCACTGGGGATTGGAGCCGCCCAGGATTCGGCGGAGTATGGAGACATTGGGGTGGACACCTTGGGCCACATTGCCCGGAAGCTCCACGGATTAAAGATACCCAATTTACAGAAATTAGGAATAGCGAATCTTCACCCACTGGAAGGGGTGGATCCGGCAGGCAGCCCCATGGGACGCTATATGTGTTTGAAGGAGAGAAGCCGGGGAAAGGATACCATGACAGGCCACTGGGAGATGATGGGCTTATATATTACAAAGCCATTCCAGACCTTTACCGATCACGGATTCCCGAAGGAGCTGATCGATGAGCTGGAGAAGCGCACAGGCCGTAAGATTATTGGAAACAAGAGCGCCAGCGGTACGGAAATCTTAGATGAGCTGGCAGAGGAGGAGATAAGGGACGGCCATCTCATTGTGTATACATCTGCTGATTCTGTGTTGCAGATCTGCGGCAATGAGGAGACCATGGGCCTAGACACCTTGTACCGTTATTGCGAGATTGCCAGGGAGCTTACTCTGAGAGACGAGTGGAAGGTAGGGCGTGTCATTGCAAGGCCCTATGTGGGCAAGAAG
>CABQJX010000126.1 GCA_902464595.1 uncultured Lachnoclostridium sp.
CTGCCCCATAACGAAAGCCGTCCAGGATCCGCCCTTCAAAGATGGCTGCTCCCCCTACACCGGTTCCCAATGTGAGCATCGCCATGGACGAAGCCCCTTTTCCCGCTCCTTCTATGTATTCCCCCCAGGCAGCCGCCTTTGCATCATTGACTGCGTGGAAAGGAAAAGGGAAAGAGGACGCCAGCATATCCCGAAACGGGACATGGACAAAATCCAGGTTATTGGCATATTCCACAACCCCCAGACCAAGATCCACCGTTCCCGGTATCCCGATCCCTGCGGCCTCAATCTGATCCGAAGAAACAGACTGCCGCTTTAACAGCAAAGATACCTGGCCTGCGATCCGGGCCGCCAACTCCTTTGGGCTGCATGGAATACCTGTGGGAATCGAATCCTCTGCCAGGATCCTTCGCTGTCCATCTAACATTCCTATCCCGATATTCGTTCCTCCCAGGTCGATCCCGATTCGGTATGACATATCCCTCTCCCCTCTGAAATACTTCTGCTTTTTTACACTTCTTCCCTCTTACGCCTCTGCCTTCTTATGCCTCGGTTCCCGCTTTTCTCCTAAGTCCCCGATGCCGGACAAAGAGCACAGATCCCGCTATGAGCACCATCACTGCGGACAGCATCTGGGATACTGCCAATCCTGTTCCCGGGATCAGCAGCTGATCCGTCCTCAGGCCCTCGATCCATACGCGTCCCAGGCCGTATCCCAGGAAATAGATCCAGAGCATTTCTCCCTCAAATTTCTTTTTCTTCCGATACCACAGCATAAACAGAAGCACTCCCAGATTCCACACAGACTCATATAAAAAGGTAGGGTGAACCTGGATATAGGCAATTCCATTCTCCACGATCTGATGCTGTTCCAGCTCCGCAGAGATCATAGAGGGGTTCACCAGGCTTTTGCGGATGCGCATGGCAAGAAGGTTCTCCGTATATCCTCCAAAGGCTTCGCAATTAAAGAAATTCCCCCACCGTCCCATGATCTGTCCGGTGATCAGCCCTAAAACGCCGCTGTCTGCCATGGAAAAAAAGGAAATCTTCTTGATCCTGGTAAATATCATCAGTGTCAGCGCTCCTGCAATGACGCCGCCGTAAATAGCCAGGCCGCCTGCCCTCAGATTGAATATCTGCAGTAGATTGTCCTTATAGCTGTCCCAATCAAAGATCACATAGTATGCCCTGGCCCCAATGATTGAAAAAATAATGGCATAAAGGGCAAAATCCAAATACAGATCCGGATCCTGGCCCCGGCGCTTCGCATCAGAGCATGCGATGGCCATACCGGCCAGCATCCCTAATCCAATAATGATACCGTAAAATGCAATACGAAAGCCAAACAGGGTAATGCTGTTTGGCAAATGCTCTATGGTGATTCCCAGGTTCACAAAGCTCAAATCCGCTCCCGATGATCCCATATCAAATCCTCCCTTTCAATTCTGTTCCAAGTATGATACATATTGACACCTATGATACCAGATTGCTCTGCACTGCGTGCTCCCGCAATCTTCAAAAACATTCATAATCCGCTCATTTTTCTGCGAAAAATGGCTGCTTATTCATGTTTTTGGCGGATCCCAAGGTCAAAAAACCTCTTGCAAGCAAGCTTGCGTCGGTTTTCTGACCTTTTGACCCTGGTATCTTCCAAATAGTATATCATAAATCAATTTCCGTTGCCACGTTATTATTTCCCTGAGTTTCCGTTCAGTTGTGGAATAATCCATTTTACTAAAAAACCTTACTGACTCTCAGCTTCATTCCTGAAAGTCAGTAAGGTTTCTCAAGCTCCTTCTATCCCTCGTCTGCTAGCGCACCACACCGATAATAATAATAACGATCCATACAATGATCAGAACCAGGCTCAGACCGCACCCGATCTTTGCCAGTATATAATTCTTCTCTTTTTCCACAAAGGAGAGAAGGCCGTACCACATCGCCGCAAAGGAAGCGGCTAAACTGGAAAAGCCATAAGCCCCCACATTCAGACCACCCTGCCCTCCCTGTGAAACAGACAGATACATACTGACGCCTCCCAGGAGCAATCCCAGGAGAGACAGCCCCAGGCAGCCGTAGCTGTTCTTTGCCAAGGGATTTCTGACATAGGATACCTTTTTACCGACCTGTCTCAATGGAGAGCCCTCCTTTTTCTAAAATAAATGCGGATCCTTTGAACCAGCCGATAACATATATATCCTGCTGCGGCTCCCAGTGTATTGAGAAACATGTCGTCCACGTCAAAGCTTCCCACTCTCCAGACCAGCTGCATTGTCTCCAGGATCAGACTGAAGAAAAAGCCAAACATAACTGTATTGTACCATTTTTTGCTGCGCCTGCTGATGATAGGCAAAAAAAAGCCGAAGGGAACAAAAGCCGCTACATTTCCAACGATATTGATAAAAAAGAGCGCTGGTCCCAGCACATCGTAATGCCGGAAATACCGGCCGATCTCCCGAAACGGGATCACGTTGTACTGGTATACCCTTCGGATCTCCGTCCTGCCAAAGGTTTCTGAAAAAAACATAAAATGGGACAAAAAACAGAGATACATTACAAATAATACCCACCCCAGCTTCTGGCGCTTGGTCGTATTCCTGATCATGGGATTCCCCTAAAATTCAATCTCAGATCTGCGTTTCAGCAGCAGCGCCCCGTTTACAATGGAGATGATCCCCACTGTAAGTCCGGTCACGGCCATTACAATTCCCACAGCAATGCACCCAGCGCCTGTGTTGCGCATAGTCTTGTAGATCCGCTCCATATCTGCCGCCCTTCTTCCTGAAATTCCCATTATTCCTGAGCTCCATACTGCTCATAGTAAGCGTCGATAGCTGCCTTAATGGAATCGTCGATCACCACTTTTCCACTCACCTCACGGTTATAAAGGTGCTCTACCACATCTGCCATGGACACAATAGCGGCTGTTGGGAATCCGTACAGATCCTTGATCTCGTCTAACGCGCTCTTTGTTCCCTTGCCCCGCTCCATCCGGTTTAAGGATACCATAAGCCCCTTGATCTCCACATCGCCCTGGGCCTTGATAATAGGGAAGGTTTCCTCAATAGACTTGCCGGAAGTAGTAACGTCCTCAATGATCACAACACGGTCGCCGTCCTTAATCGGGCTTCCCAACAGAATGCCGGTATCCCCGTGATCCTTAACCTCCTTGCGGTTGGAGCAGTAGCGAATATCCTTTCCGTACAGCTCACTGATCGCCATAGTAGTTGCCACACTCAAGGGGATTCCCTTATAGGCAGGCCCGAAAAGCACGTCAAAATCAAGACCGAAATTATCGTGGATCGCCTTTGCGTAATACTCGCCCAGCTTTCTCAACTGTGTTCCGGTAACGTAGCTTCCTGCGTTCATAAAGAAAGGGGATTTTCTCCCGCTCTTTAACGTAAAATCACCAAACTTGAGCACATTGCTCTCTACCATAAAGTCAATAAATTCCTGCTTATATGCCTCCATATCAATTCCTCACTTTTCCCTATTTTCTTTATTTTCTTGATTTTCCTATTTTTCCCGTTTTCTATTTTTCCTGTTTTCTATTTTGCCGATTTCTCTGATTTGCTGCCGGAGATCCTCCCGCAGCCTCTTTTCCTGAGCCACCTTTATCTCACGGCTCCGATCAGCTCCCGAATATCCTCCACGCCATTTCTCTCCATGTAGGCCCGGATCCCCTCTACTGTTTCCACCGTAGCGTAGGGGTTATGGAAATTAGCCGTTCCCACGGCTACCGCTGTAGCTCCTGCCAGGATAAATTCCAGGGCGTCTTCCCCGTTTCGTATGCCGCCCATTCCGATAATAGGGATCTTCACTGCCTGGGCCGCCTGGTAAACCATACGCACAGCCACCGGCTTGACCGCAGGGCCGGACATTCCCCCCGTCTTATTGGCCAGGGCAAAGGTTCTCCTGTTGATGTCGATCTTCATTCCCGTCAGGGTATTGATCATGGAAAGGGCATCTGCCCCTCCTGCCTCCGCCGCCTTCGCCATTACGGTAATGTCCGTCACATTGGGGCTTAACTTCATGATCACCGGCTGCTTTGCGTGAGCCTTCACTTCTCTTGTGATGGCCTCCACCGCCCTTGGATCCTGGCCGAATGCGATCCCTCCCTCTTTTACATTGGGACAGGAAATATTGATCTCCAGCATATCAACCGGCTCATCAGCCAAACGCTCCACTACATCAATATATTCCTCTGTGGTCTTACCGCAGACATTGACGATGATCTTAGTATCATACTGCTTTAAAAATGGAATATCCCTCTTTACAAACACATCAATTCCAGGATTCTGAAGGCCAATGGCATTGAGCATGCCCCCGTAAGTCTCTGCGATCCTGGGGGTAGGATTCCCTAGCCAGGGTACATTTGCCACACCCTTGGTGACCACAGCCCCCAGACGGTTCAGATCCACAAACTCACTGTATTCCATACCGGAACCGAAGGTACCGGACGCTTCCATCACCGGGTTCTTAAACTCTACACCGGCAATCGTTACACTCATATTCATCTGATGATACCTCCCCTTCTACAGTTCAATATCTTCTGCCAGGAACACAGGCCCGTCCTTGCAGATCCGTTTGTTGTGCACCTGGGAATGATGATCCACATCCTTGGACTGGCAGACGCAGGCCAGACATGCCCCCACACCGCAGGCCATCTTTTCCTCTAAGGACACCCAGCAGGGGATCCCGGCCTCGGCTGCATACTCCTTCAGCGCCCGGAGCATAGGCTTAGGGCCGCAGGCATAGATCACCTCTGCGCTCAGAGCCTGCTCCCGGATGGCATCCAGCACATTTCCCCTGGTTCCTGCGCTTCCATCCTCCGTTGCCGCATATACTAGGCCGTAAGCTGCAAATTCATCCTTCAAAAACATCTGGCTGTCCCGATAGCCTAACACAGACTGAACCAGGCCGCTTCCCTGATCTTTATTTAACTCTGACAACTCCCTTGCCAGCTCCAGCATGGGGGGCACTCCGATGCCGCCTCCGATGAGGAAGGAGCGTTTTCCTTCCTCCAATGGGAATCCATTTCCCAGAGGGCCTAATACGTCAATGGTATCTCCTGCTGTCAGATGGGAAAATTCTTCGGTTCCCTCTCCTGCCACTCTGTATACAAGACGCAGTTCCCCATTTTCCTTATCAATACCGCACAGGCTGATGGGACGGGGCAGCAGTCTCGCTCCATTCGATGAGTACAGAGACACAAACTGTCCTGCCACTGCCTCCCCTGCAATCTGGGGAGCCTTGATGCGTAAATCAAATATCCCTTCCGCCATCTCACTCTGAGAGAGGACGGAAGCTGTCATTTTTACCTTTGCCATGGTGATCTCTCCTGTCTCTTACAGTACGCTGTTGATGTCGGCTGCCATATCGATCACTGCCTGACGGGAAGCCTCTCCGAAATGCTCCGGTCCGAAAGCGCTGTATTTTTCCTGACGGTAAGCGGCAATAATGCCTCTGGAGGAGTTGACGATCGCTCCCAGCCCATCCTCATTGAAGCAGTGCTTTAAGTCAGCAGCTGTACCGCCCTGGGCTCCATAGCCGGGAACCAGGAAATATGTATGGGGCATAAGCTTTCTGAGGATCTTGCTCATCTCAGGATAGGTCGCTCCCACGACTGCTCCCACATTGCTGTAGCCGTTCTCCTCGATGGTATCAGCTCCCCACTCCTCAACCTTGGCAGCTACCCACTCATAGAGAGGCTTCCCGTCAATGAGGCGGTCCTGGAACTCACCGCTAGAAGGATTGGAAGTCTTGACCAGAACAAAAATTCCCTTATCCTCCTTTTTGCACACGTCAACAAAAGGCTTCACGCCGTCTGTTCCAAGATAAGGATTCACTGTAAGCATGTCCACATCAAAGCCGCGAAGGATCTTGCTTCCTACCTGAACGCTTCCCAGATGTCCGGCTGCATAAGCAGCAGAGGTAGAGCCAATGTCGCCTCTCTTAGCGTCACCGATCACAACCAGCCCCTTCTCATGACAGTACTCCACCGTCTTCTGATATACCTTCAGTCCCTCGATACCGAACTGCTCATACATGGCGATCTGAGGCTTTACAGCAGGGATCAGATCCCATGTGTGGTCAATAATTTCTTTATTAAACTGCCATACAGCGTCTGCTGCCCCCTCTAAGGTCTCTCCATAAACTTCCAGGGATTTCTTTACCATGTGCTCCGGCACATAAGACAGCATCGGATCCAGTCCCACGCAGATAGGAGCCTTTGTCTTCTTTATCTTTTCAGCTAACTGTTGAATCATAGTATCCTCCTTGTTTCAGGGCGTTCAATTTCCCTTCCTATGTCAATTCTTAACCCATTTTAACACAAATTATGTCTTATGGGTAGCCCCAAAACGCCATAGTTTCCCTAAAACAGCAAAGGCCCGGACAGCTCAAAACCGTCCAGGCGTTTTCATTTTCTCTATTTTCTTTTTCTCTATATTTCTTTTTCTCCGTTTTCTTTCTCTCCGTTTCCCTTAGCCTTTAAATGGAGGCTCCAAGGTCAAAAGCCATCTGAATCTCCGGCTTTCCGCTAATATCACCCACATTCATGTTGCCTCCGGCCAGAACATGACCCAGATTATCCCAGCGGAGATGCTCCATCAAATGGTCAAAATACAGCACAACGTCCTCAAATCCATCTCCTTCTGCCGCCATCAAAAGCACACCGCCTCTTCCCTGTCCCCTGAGGATCCCCTCTTTTCCCTCTTCCAGGGCAAACAGGCGGTCAACGGCGGTGCGGATCTGACCGCTCATGTTCCAATAATATAGGGGGGTAGCAAAAACAACCACATCACAGGATTTAACCTCCGGATAGATCTGATCCATATCGTCCTTCTGTGCGCAGGGACATTCGCGGCTGCTGTCTCCGCCAAAGCATCCTTTGCATCCATGAATCTCCATCTGATCCAGGAAAAATTCTGTCACTGTATGCCCTGCCTTCTGTGCCCCCTCCGTAAAGGATTTCACCAGAGCCGAAGTGTTCCCGTTCTTACGCGGACTTCCATTTAAAACAACAATACGCTTACCCATTTTAACTTCCTCCTCCATAGTATGACTACAGTTCACTGGCCAGCCAGTAAACAACAGCAGCCTGCGATCCGCATAAACGGATATTCGCTGCCTGGGAATTGACTTTTTTATCCCTCTAAGTATAATCATAATAGAAATAGAAAATAAATCAAGTACGCACATTCAGGTGCGATACTTACAATGATTTCCAATACTTACTTAAAGGAGAGTGTAAAATGGGAAAACGCTGTATCGAAAATGAGTGCCTCAGCGGCACAGGCTTCAGTTATACGCTGTCACTGATCAATGGAAAATATAAGATGACCATTCTTTACACGCTGATGGAATTTGGCGTAGTGCGCTTTAATGAGATCAAAAAGTACATCGGAGAAATTTCCTATAAAACGCTCAGCTCGAATCTAAAAGAGCTGGAGCGGGATCAGCTCATTCACCGGGAGGAATATCCACAGATCCCCCCAAAGGTGGAATATAGTCTGACCGAACGCGGAAAGTCTCTTATGCCTATACTGGATGGAATGTGTGAATGGGGAAGCAAAAACCGTATCTAAAACACATTCAGACATCCTTACCGTCCGCAGCATCCAAACTGCATCCAAACGGACTTCAAAGCCGACTGTCAGAGAAAACCCTTTGAGTAAACTTCCTCAGGACAAACGCATGAGTAAATAAATTGTGAACAAATCCCCTTTTTCTGGTATGA
>CABQJX010000127.1 GCA_902464595.1 uncultured Lachnoclostridium sp.
TTGTGGTGATTTTTGCAGTTTACCTCTTGACAAAAGTCATTACATATCAGTTCAGCCATGGGAAGCGTTCACAGGGCGGACAGCCAGCAAAAGCTGGATCGGCCCGCCCTGTTTTATACTCATTTATACCCACATGAAATTTTAAAACTTACCATCCGGATAGGCTTCCTTAATCTTTGCCAGAACACGTCCCGGAGTCATTGGAATCTCATGGAAGCGGATCCCAGTAGCATTCTCAACAGCAGACACGATTGCTGGAGCGGTTGGACACACACCTACCTCGCCAATTCCCTTGATTCCGAAGGTTCCCTTAGGATCGTCGCTCTCAACCAGGATTGATACGATCTCAGGATAATCATCAGCGGTAGGAAGCATATATTTATGGAATCCGTCATTGTAAAATCCCTTGTTGTCTACGTAAGTCATTTCCTCACGGCATGCATATCCTACACCCTGGAGAACTCCGCCCTCTACCTGACCTTCTGCCAGTCTTGGATTTACCACCTTTCCCACATCATGGGCTGCTGCAACCTTTAAGACCTTCACCATACCTGTTTCCATATCCACCTCGACCTCAGCAGTCTGGGCATACCATGGAAGGGAGTTTGGCGGAACCATATTGGCGGAAGCGATAAACTGTTTTCCTCTCAGATGTCCCTCGTATGCCAGCTTCGACAGAGGGATCGATTTTCCTCCGCCTGAGATCACTCCATCCTCCAAGGACAGGGAAGCTGCCTCCACCTCAAGGAACTGAGCTGCATAATCCAAAATATCCTTCTTCAATTCCGCACCGGCCTTGTCAATTACCTGGCTCACCGTGTAAAGGGTTCTGGTAGCATGGCTTCCGATGTCAAATGGGCCTGCCTTGGTATCGCCGTACTGCATCGTGATCCGTTCAAAGGGGATACCCATTACATCTGCTGCAACCTGCAAAAGGGCTGTCGTAGAACCAGGCCCGATCTCCGGAATACCAGTAGATACCAGCATGGAACCATCCTGCTCGATCCTCAGGGTAGCGGTATTATAGTCCACACAGAAAGGAGCTGCATTGCTGACATGGGTTCCGCAGGCAATTCCCACGCCTCTGCGGATCACGCCGGACTTCTTCTCGTTTCTCTTTTCCTCCCAGCCAATTTCTTTTGCTGCTTTCTCCAGACATTCATTGATTCCAATGGATCCTAAGGAGAATGGGAACCAGTTTTGATCGCTCTCTCTCATCGTATTCATAAGGCGGATCTTGACCGGATCCATTCCTAATTTCTTAGCAGCCTCATCTACCAGTGTTTCTACTAAAAAGGTTCCCTGAGGTGTTCCAAATCCACGGAACGCACCTGCTGTCTCCTGGTGAGTATACACTGGATAACCGGAATAATGAAGATTGGGGATATGATAGGTTCCTGCTGTACCGCAGGCTCCGCACACACCCAAAAGCTCTACACCAAAGGTAGCGTAAGCGCCTGTGTTAAGCCAGGCAGCCGTGTCAAGAGCCACAAAGCTTCCATCCTTTTTCACGCCCAGGCGGCCCTTGAGATAACCGCCGTGACGGGTATCACTGGCAATAAAATCTTCTTCTCTGGTATACACATATTTTACCGGGCGGTGGCAGCGCATACTGAGAGCGGCAGCAATGATCTCCGCCTTACCGCTGATACCGATACGCACGCCGAATCCGCCGCCTACATAAGGAGGATTCTTTACCCAAACCTTACTCTCGGGAAGCTCAAAAATATCAGCTAAGATCATTTTCGTCGGATGAGGCGTCTGGGTAGTGGAATATACCTCCAGCGTACCGTCTGCTTTATAGCTGGCCACTGCTGCATGGGTTTCCATCTGTGCCTGCTTCACTCTCGGCAGGGTAACAGATGTCTCAATGATCAGATCTGCCTCCGCAAACCCCTTCTCCGGCTCTCCAAAAAGGATCTCCACCGGCTCTCCGCAGATATTTTTCTGCTCACACAAGCCTGGATGTACATCTAATGCTTCTTCCTTGATCGCTTCCAAAGGATCCATTACTGAAGGAAGCACCTCGTACTCCACTTTGATCCTCTTGATCGCTTCCTCGGCGATAGCCTCTGTATCAGCGGCTACTGCTGCGATCTCATCGCCTATGTATTTTGGTTCTCCTGTAAATACAGTCTGATCCTTCACTGGCTCCACTCCTGGGTTGGTGGTCACCATGGTAGCAGAAGTGTTGAAACGCCTCATAGTCGTATTTACAAAGGTCGATACCCCACGGACACCCGGCATTGCTTCCGCCTCAGAGGTATCAATGGATGTGACCATAGCGTGAGCGTATGGGCTTCTCAGCACCTTTGCATACAACATTCTTGGAAGAAAAATATCATGGGTATAAAGTCCCCTGCCAGTAGCCTTATCGTAACCGTCATTTCTAGGAATATTTTTACCTACGCATGTCATGACTCCACCTCCTTACGAAGCCTCTCGGCAGCTCCCATTACTGCTTCCTCAATCTTAACATATCCGGTACAGCGGCAGATATTTCCGCCTAATGCTTCTTTTACCTCTGCCTTGGAGGGATTGGGGTTGCTGTCAAGAAGAGCCTTGGAGGACATGATCATACCGGGGGTACAGAAACCACACTGGATTGCTCCCTTCTCAATAAACTCCTCCTGGATCACATGAAGTTTTCCATTTTTCTCAACGCCCTCTATGGTCTGGATCACGGATCCTGTAGCCCGCATTACAGGTACCATACAGGAATTGATGGCCTTGCCGTCCATGATAATCGTACAGGCTCCGCACTCACCCTTTTTACATCCTATTTTTGTTCCTGTAAGATACAGCTTCTCTCTCAAAAAATCAACCAGCCTTAACTCTGGATCTACCTCCGCCTCGATGGGCTCTCCATTAATTGT
The DNA here is from genome assembly GCA_902464595.1 of uncultured Lachnoclostridium sp. GTDB lineage: Bacteria > Bacillota > Clostridia > Lachnospirales > Lachnospiraceae > Enterocloster. The sequence goes on from CABQJX010000127.1 coordinate 2,877, forward strand.
ACATCTCAATACCTGCAGCATTGCCCTCACCTCCTAATATTCTGCGCCTGATTCCAGGCCCAACTGTGCTCCGATCTCCTCTAACGCCCTTCTCACAATGACAGGAAGGGTGTCCTCACGATATTCCTTGCTGCCTCTGAGAGGATTGCTTCTGGGATTGGCGTCCTCCATAACCAGCTTTGCAGCCTGGCGTAAATTCTCCGGCGTCCATTCCTTTCCTGTAAGCCATTCTTCCGCTGCCTTTGCCCGCTTCGGCCCCACTCCTACAGGCCCCATAGTAATCCGCACCATCTTTACTACACCGTCCTCTACACGTGCCATTGCTGCTGTGTTTAACATTGGCAGGGATAACGATTTTCTCAGCTCCAGACGCACAAAGGAAGCTGCCTCATGTTCTGCTGGGCATGGAATACGGATCTGAGTCACCATTTCCTTATAAGGATCAATGGCGCTCCGTCCAAATCCGGCATACATTTCTTCCATATTCTGAGTCCTGGTTCCATCTGGCCCCTCGATCACAAATGTTGGGTTTAACGGTGCTAAAGCCATCGCTCCGTCCGCTGCCGGCTGGGCACTGATCACATTTCCAGTCAGAGTAGCTGCATTTCTGATCTGAAGGGATCCAACTGTACCGCAGCCCTTTGCCAGGGAGGGATAGCGCTCCAGTATAAGCGGACAGCGTGCGATCTCAGTCAAGGTCACTGCTGCTCCTATTACAATCTCATCATTCTCTATACGGATGCCGCTTAATTCCGGGATCCGCATCACATCCACCAAAATATCAGCCGGTTTTTTTCCTGCATGACGATCCAGCACCAGATCTGTACCTCCTGCCAAAACAATGGCCTTACCGCCGGACTCTGTCAAAATCTGCAGAGCTTCCTGCACCGACTCAGGGATCACATATTTCATTCAGACTGCCTCCTATCTTTTCACCGAATCTACTTTTATACAGTTTTTCGCGCGTTGTAAAATGTATAGCTACACCATACATGAGTTTTGTATATTTTGCAATACATTGTCTGATAATTAACGTGATTTCGCTATATTTTTTCAGGAATAACGCGCTATTTTCTTGCTTGTGAAAATAATAATGTTTATTTTTTCACATTTTAAAAACAGTATTTTGGATAGTTTTGATATATTTTTCTAACAATTATCCGTTCATCAATAAACGATAGAATACACTTTCTTAAAAAAAATCAAAAAACAAAAGTTTCTTTCCTTCTATATAAAAGAAGACCGCTATAGAAGTGTCAAACTTCTATAACAGCCTTTTTAAGAAACAATACCTTCATGATGATAACTGCCCATCTATGCCATCCCCAGACTGATCCTCATTGCCCCATCTATATCCGCCATCTGCCGCCCGTCCAGGTGGCCTATGTATTCCTTCAGGCGATTTCTGTCAATGGTTCGTATCTGTTCTGCCAGCACAGTGGAATCCTGGCGCAGCCCTCCGGAAGATTTTTCCAGGCTTACATGGGTTGGGATAGCAGCCTTTGTCAAACGGCTGGTGACAGCAGCCACGATCAGGGTGGGGCTATGGAGATTTCCCCGATCGTTCTGTATAACCAGTACCGGACGCACGCCACCCTGCTCCGATCCCACCACCGGCGACAGGTCAGCATAATATAAATCTCCCCGGAGTATCCGTCTTTCCGGACATCGATTGCCGTTCATGCGTCCCACAGAGATACCTGTTTTCCCGCTTCTATTTTCCGTTCTTTCCTGTTCCCCTCTCATTCTTTCCCTCCCTGTGATCTGGTTCATATCTGATAACTACAGTATGGACCAGCCGGACAGAGGCTAATCAAAAGAAAAAGAGAAATATTTTCCATAGAAAAAACAGCCCCGGCCTGACACGCCGAAGCTGTTTTCTGCTATGGATATTTTAATAACTGCTCTTACTTCTTTTCTTCTTTTTCTTTATCATCCTTCTTTAACTGCTTCACCAGGGCTGCGCCCGCAAACAGCATAATAAAGATGAAGGGGAAAGCCGCAGCCAGTGAAATGGTCTGCAGCGGCTTCAATCCGCCTGCCATGAGAAGTCCTACTGCCAGGACTGCCATGATAACGCCCCAAAGGATCTTTTTATTGTTAGGAGGATTCAGATCTCCCTCTGAAGTAAACATGGCAAGCACAAACGTACCTGAGTTTGCAGATGTAATAAAGAAGGTACACAAAAGTACAAGGGATACCACGCAAAGGATCGTTCCCAAAGGATACTTCGCCATTACTACGAACAGAGCAGTCTCAGGAGTAGCAGACAGGGTACTCAGTTCTTCCAATGACATAGCGCCGGTGGAGAACAGATGGAGAGGCAGTGACCCCATAATAGCGAACCAGAGGATAGAACCAAGAGCCGGGGCAAGCATAACGCCCAGGATAAATTCTCTGATGGTCCTTCCCTTTGAAATACGTGCGATAAAAGAACCGCAGAAGGGAGCCCATGCAATCCACCATGCCCAGTAGAAGATCCTCCAGCTTCCATTCCATGAATCATCCCCATAGGGCATCATCATCAGGCTGTCGCTGAAAAAGTTCTGGATATACTGCCCGATTCCATTGGTGAAATTCTCAAGCACTTCCACATGAGGGCCTACTAAAAAGGTCACCAGAAGAAGGCCGATAGCAATATAGAGGTTTGCATCACCGATCAGTTTGATACCACGTCCGATGCCGTCCACTGCTGACCAGGTATAGATCACAGCTACAACGGCGATAATAATGATCTGCACTAAAAGAGTGGTTGGAATACCAAATACATGGCTCAGTCCTGCATTGATCTGCAGAACGCCCAGTCCCAGAGAAGTAACTACACCAGCAACGGTAGCAAATACTGCCAGAACGTCGATGGTCTTTCCCAGCCAGCCCTTTACTCCCTTTTCACCAATGAGAGGCTCAAAGATGGAGCTGATAAGTCCTGGTTTTCCTTTGCGGAATGAGAAATAGGCAAGGCCCAGTCCCAGGACGCAGTAGTTTGCCCATGGATGGAAGCCCCAGTGCATATATGCGGAACGCAATGCAAAGTTGATGGCCTCCTCCGACCCGGGCTCGATGCCCGGGATCGGATTTGCCAGATGAGCCACCGGCTCTGAGATTCCCCAGAATACCAGGCCTACGCCCATACCGGCTCCAAACAGCATAGCAAACCAGGAGGTAGTGGAATACTCCGGCTTTGAATCATCCGGCCCCAGCTTAATATCGCCCCATTTGCTGAAGGCAATTGCCACAGAAAACAGTACGAAAGCCAGCATGGCAAGAAGATACAGCCAGCCAAAGTCATTTGTAATAAATGAATAGATCGCATTGGAAACCGCAGTAAAGTTTCCGTTGAACGCGACTGCCCATACAGTGACAGCCAGCGTCAACAAAAGGGAAACGGTAAATACCGTACTTTTTTTATCTTTCATACTCTTCTACCCTTCCTGCCCGCCAACGCGGGGATGCCAGCCTTTATATCTCTACCTTAAAGATTGTCTGCTTCTTAATATCAGTTGCCAGTGCATCAAGGGCAGCGCCCACTCTGGAACGGCGAAGAATATGCTGTTCTTCCTTCGATGTTCCCGGATTTCCGAGAGGATAAGGAATAGAGATAGTCGGAACCATTCTGTTTACACCCACCGTCTGGGCAACCGGAAGAAGGTTGCACATAAGAACAACTGGGAATCCTGCACGCTCAAATTCTTTTACCATCGTTGACCCGCAACGAGTACAGGTCCCTCAGGTGGAGACCATGATGATGCCGTCAACATGGTCCTCCTTTAACAGTGGAATGATTTCTTTGGCCATTCTCTTGGCCTCTCCCTGGGTAGTTCCAGTTCCTACAGTAGAGTAGAAATAATCGTGAAGGGAACCGTATTTCCCTTCTGCCAGGTATTCTTTCATCACGTCAACCGGCATGATTACGTTTGGATCTGCATTGGCAGCAGCAGGGTCAAAACCGGCATGGATGGTCTTAAACTCTCCGCCTTTTAAGCGATCCATCTGAGAAATATCGTATCTTCCCCAGCGGGTAGCGGATGCAGACTGGATCTTATCCGGGTTATCTACAGGAACAATACCGCCTGTATTGCAGAGCGCGATCTTCGCATGAGCCAGATCCTTGATAGCCGGAGCAATGGGAACCAGATCCTTTTTAGGGATGATCAGCTCGGAAACAAAAGGTTTTCCCGTAGCCTTTGCGATCAGCATATCCACCGCACGGTCTGCAGCCATCACCGGCTCCTTCAGCCATACCTGATGACGGATTCCTCTCTGGTAGTAGCCCTCAGCATCAGGGCCTTCCAGCTCCTCACCCTTTAACAGCTTTGCAGCCAGGTTTACCATGGCTTCCACATCATTTTTCATACTCACTGCGCTGTGGCTGCCCTTCATGATGTACATTTCTTTTTTGAACATCTCAACGCCGGGGTTCTCTGCATGCATGGAAGTGATCACCGGCACATTGTATTTTGCGGCAATAACCTTTCCGATCTCTCCGCAGGCAACGCCGTAACGTCCTGCCTGGAAAGCCGGACCTGCGATGAACAGGTCAAATTCTTTTCCCTCTAATGCCTTTAAAATACGCTCGATGGCCTCCTCTCTGTGAGTGCTCATAAAGTTATCGCCGCAGATAATGGTAGCGGTAACCTGAGCGTCACAGCCAGCCAGTTTCTGGGAGATCAAACCAGTTGGCCCCACCACTCCATCTCTCACTTCAGGCTCAAAATCAGCCTTGTCTTCTCCGCCGATACCGGCAAAGAACTGATTGATATAACAAATGACGTTCTTCATAGGTCTTCTCTCCTCCACGACAAACGCATGAATGAATAAATTATGAACACCCTGTCCGGATTTTTTGATA
>CABQJX010000128.1 GCA_902464595.1 uncultured Lachnoclostridium sp.
AATTTGTATTTTTATAATACAATGATGAAGGAGATTCGCGACGCCATCGAGGAACACCGTTATGCTGAGTATAAGGCGGCCAAGCTTGCCGGTATGGCAGGAGAAGGCGGAATGCGTTAAGAGGTGTTACAGACGTGTGAAACACACATAAATATGAGCTACTGCGGCGAGGCGGCAGTGGGTGTGAAGGAGGAGACCAGAGATGAACGGACCTATGTTCTGGATTGTCTACATTCTTCTTTTGGGTGGTATGCTGTATTTTATGGCGATCCGTCCGCAGAAGAAGGAGAAACAGAGACAGAAAGAAATGTTAGACAGTGTTGCCATTGGCGACACCGTTCTTACCAGCAGCGGATTCTACGGCGTGATCATCGACATGACCGATGACACGGTTATCGTAGAGTTCGGTAACAACAAGAACTGCCGTATCCCTATGCAGAAGGTTGCTATTATCCAGGTTGAGAAGCCGGAAGCTTAATAGAGGACTGAGAGAGGATGCTTAAAAGGCTGTCGCGAAATAGCTGATATTTTGCGGCGGCTTTTTTCGTACATAGAAACAGAAGCCCTTTTGATTCGGATCGATGGGTTTACAAAAAATGCGGAAACTCAAGAGAGATGTCTGTCCTGACAGGAAAAACTAGGAGGAGAAAGATGATCAAAAATATTGTATTTGATATGGGAAATGTACTGGTTGATTATAAGGGGGATCTTGTATGCCGGCACTTTATAAAAGATGAGGAGGCTGTCAAAAAGATAAATACAGCCGTGTTTTTGTCGCCGGAGTGGGTTTTGCTGGACATGGGAGTGATCGGGGAAGAAGCTGCCCTAAAGCGTATGCAGTCCCGTTTGGATACAGAGGAGGAGCGGGCTCTGGCAAAACAGTGCTTTGACCATTGGCATGAGTATAATATGTATAAAAAACCAGGCATGGAAGAATTGGTAAGGGAGCTGAAGGCACGAGGATATGGAATCTACCTGTGCTCCAATGCCTCGGTCCGTCTTCTCGGATGCTGCCGTCAGGTGATACCTGCCATCGACTGTTTTGACGGGGTGCTTTTTTCCGCAGAGGTTTTGTGCATGAAGCCGCAGAAGGAAATGTATCATCATCTTTTTGAGCGTTTCGGCCTGAAAGCGGAGGAATGTTTCTTTATTGATGATCTGGATCTGAATATCGAAGGAGCCAGAGCCTGCGGGATGGATGGATACTGTTTTGAGGACGGAAACGTAGAGGGGCTCCGTCAGGTGCTTGAGAATGTGTTGAAATAGGCGTTTGCTGGCTGGAAAACTTCCGGGAAAAGCTCCGGACAAAATCCAGATAAAGAAAAAGCTCCGTACTGTGTGGGTACGGAGCCGTTTTCTTTTAGGATTTTCGGATTTTCAAAAAGGGTTGAAGGATAGTTGTTAAATATTCGTGCATTACTTATGTACTTAGTATAGCATGACAGCCGCCATAATGTTTGAATGTTCTTTGAATAGATTATTAAGAAAATCTTAAAATTGTTTCCCCTTTTTTCTCCCTTCGCTTTTGGAATCCACAGAAAACCGATTTTTTAAAAGGAAATTTCCAGAATAATCCAGAGGATAAGAGAAAGAAAAAAGAAAAATATTTGTAATAGTGAGGATTTTTTGGACGGGATATAGTATGATAGCAGTAGGGGGAAAGAAGTGTGAGATTGCCTGCTCAGAAGCAGCAGATAAGAGAGAGGAGGAGATTTGAGAGTGAAGCAATATGAAGATCAGAAGAAGATGATGGACGCGGCAATGGGGAGAAAGAAAGCGTCCCTGGTGCTTAAAGGGGGAACCATAGTAAATGTTTTTACAGAACAGACAGAAGTGGCGGACATTGCCATTGAAGACGGGGTGATCGTTGGTATTGGGGAGTATGACGGGATTGTCAACGAAGATGTAACAGGAAAATACATATGCCCCGGCTTTATTGACGGCCACATCCATCTGGAAAGCTCTATGGCAGCTCCCGGTGAGTTTGAAAAAGCAGTACTTCCTCATGGAACCACAGCGGTGGTCACAGATCCCCATGAGATGGGCAATGTGGCTGGATGCCAGGGGATTGACTATATGCTGGAAGCCACAGGGAATTTGGATCTGGACGTGTTTTTTATGATGCCCTCCTGCGTTCCGGCTACAGGCTTAGATGAATCGGGAGCGGTACTGGACGCCGGGGATCTGTCTCCTTATTACAAAAATCCCAGGGTTCTGGGATTGGCGGAGGTCATGAATGCGCCGGGTGTGGCTGGATGCCAGCCGGATCTTATGGGAAAACTGAGGGATGCCAGGGAGGCAGGAGCGGTCATTGACGGCCATGCTCCTTTCCTGTCCGGGAGGGAGTTAAACGCCTATGTGTGTGCCGGTGTCCGTTCTGACCATGAATGTTCTGACTGTCAGGAGGCGCTGGAAAAGCTTTCCAGAGGACAGTGGATCATGATCCGGGAGGGAACAGCAGCCCAGAATCTGACTGCTCTCATGCCCTTGTTTGAAGCGCCCTATTATCAGCGCTGTATGCTGGTCACAGACGACAAGCATCCAGGGGATCTCATTTCCGGGGGACATATTGACTATATTATACGAAAGGCAGTTTCCATGGGGGCAGATCCGGTGCGGGCGGTCAAGATGGGAACTTTTCACGCCGCACAGTATTTCGGACTGAGGGACCGGGGAGCGGTGGCTCCCGGATTTCGGGCGGATCTGGCGGTACTGGAGGATCTGAAGGATTTTCGTGTCCTTGCGGTATATAAGGATGGCCGTCTGGCGGCGAAGGATGGGAAGATGGCAGGGAGCGGAGAGGGGCGCCCTTCTGGTTCTTTTGCCTCCCCTGGTTTGGCTGGCAGTCTGTCTGATGAGGAGATGCGCCTTCGCTTTCCGCGGGTATTTCAGTCCTTCCATCTGGACGAGATCCGGCTGGAGGATCTGTTCCTGGAAAAGGAGGGCCCCATGCAGCGGATCATCCAGCTCAAAGCCCATGAGCTTCTCACCGAAGAACGGCTGGAGCCATGGCCGAAGACGGAGGCAGGCCTTGCTCCTGGAGTGGATCCGGACAGAGATGTGGTGAAGGCGGCGGTTTTTGAACGCCATCAGGGAACTGGACACAGAGGTTTAGGATTTATTGGGGGATACGGACTGAAAAGGGGAGCAGTGGCCTCCAGCGTGGCCCATGATTCCCACAATCTGATTGTGATAGGAACCAATGACCGGGATATGGTCCTGGCGGCCAATGCAGTGCGGGAGCATGGAGGCGGCCTTGCCCTGGCGGAGGAAGGGAGGGTTACGGGGATCCTTCCACTGCCCATCGGAGGCCTCATGAGCCTGGAGTCTGTGGAGGAGACGGAGAGGGTTCTGGAACAGCTGAAGGAAAAGACACGGAAGATGGGGATCAGAGAGGATATTGATCCCTTTATGACTCTGGCTTTTGCAAGCCTTCCTGTAATTCCCAGGCTGCGTCTCAATACCTTTGGGATCATCGACGTGGATCAGCAGAAGGTGGTTCCGGCCTCTTTTTAGATCCGTCTGCTGCGGCTGAGGAAGGGCGGCTCACAGAGAGCCGGTTGACGGAATATCCTATTAAAAAGGGAGGTTATAAGCAGCATTTTGTCCCAATGACAAAATAGCTGCCCGTATAAAATGTGAATCAGGCAAGAAAGGATATTCATTGTGACCGGGTATATTCTGCGGGGATCACGGGAAAGGGCATAGGTGTAGCTGTGCTGGATACCGGATTGTATCTCCACAGGGATTTTAGGGATAGAGTGACAGCCTTTGTGGATTTCGTAAACAAAAGGAGCGCTCCCTATGACGACAATGGACATGGAAGCCATATTGGAGCGATGATCGGCGGAAGCGGCCTTTCCTCCGGCGGCCGATACCGCGGCGTTGCTCCTGGATGCAGCCTTGTAGGGGTAAAGGTTTTAGACCGCCGTGGGAATGGGTTTGCCAAGGACGTGCTGGCAGGCTTAAAATGGATTCGGGAGAACCGGGAACGGTACGGCATCCGGGTGGTGAATATTTCTGTAGGCTCCCTGTCCAGGAAGGATATGTCGGAAAATTCTGCTCTGGTGAGAGGGGTAAATGCGGCCTGGGATGATGGGCTGGTAGTGGTCGTGGCAGCAGGAAATTATGGCCCCGGCCCTATGACGATCACCACTCCCGGGATCAGCCGCAAGGTAATCACTGTGGGCTGTTCCGATGATGATAAGGAGATACAGGTCATGGGAAGTACGATGGTGGATTATTCTGGACGGGGGCCGACTCTGGCCTGTATCTGCAAGCCGGATATTGTGGCTCCCGGCTCCCGGATCGTCAGCTGCGGCAATGAGCCGGGGCGCTATTCCTCCAAATCGGGGACCAGCATGTCCACGCCCCTTGTGTCAGGGGCAGTGGCTCTGCTGTTAGAAAAATACCCCCATATGACGAATATGGAGGTAAAACTGCGCATAAGGGAATGCGCGGTAGATATGGGTCTTCCTAAGAACCAGCAGGGCTGGGGGGCTCTTGATGTGGAGCGCCTGCTGGGGCTGTGATGCCCGGAAGCGCTGTTACCATGTTTCGGTTTCCTAACATCCGGAAGCGCTGTTACCGTGTTTCGGCTTCCCAACGCCCGGAAGCGCCGCAGGGAAGAACCAGGCCGGTCTGGGTGACGGGGAGCCCCACCTCGTCTGAGAGCACCCTCCCCCCAAACCGGGTAACAATCTCCGTCGCGATCAGGTAAGAGAGAACCGCAGGGGCCAGTCCTGTAGTGTAGGAGTTGATCAGGAAAAAGAGGGGATGATCGGACAAGAGCTGGGAGCAAAGCTTTACCAGAGGATGAATAGCATCCTCTATTTTCCAGATTTCCCCTTTCGGCCCTCTGCCATAGGAGGGAGGATCCATGATAATGGCGTCGTAATGGTTTCCTCTTCGGATTTCCCTCTCTACAAACTTTACACAATCGTCCACGATCCAGCGGATGGGGGCATCTCCCAGGCCGGAGGACTGGGCGTTTTCTTTTGCCCAGGAAACCATGCCCTTGGAGGCGTCCACGTGAGTGACGCTGGCTCCGGCCTTAGCCGCTGCCAGGGTAGCTCCACCGGTGTATGCAAACAGGTTCAGCACCTTAATGGGGCGTCCTGCCTGGCGGATCCTGTCTCCAAACCAATCCCAGTTGGCAGCCTGTTCCGGAAAGAGGCCTGTGTGTTTGAAGCTGAAGGGCTTCAGGTTAAAGGTGAGGCCCTTATATCCGATGGTCCACTGCTCCGGAAGATGGAAAAATTCCCATTCTCCTCCCCCTTTGCTGCTGCGGTGATAATGGCCGTTCATTTTTTTCCAGCCTCTGTGAGTCTTTGGCGTATCCCAGATCACCTGTGGATCCGGGCGGACCAATAGATATTCGCCCCAGCGTTCCAGCTTTTCACCCTTGGAACAGTCGATCACTTCATAATCCTTCCATTCATCTGCTAACCACATATATTCCGCTTAACCTCGTTTCTTCTATAAATAATGTATGGGACTTGTGCCCTCTGTTGGTATGAGTATAGTCGAAAGCCCGCTGCTGCGTCAAGTATCGTAAACAAATTGAAAGAGAATTTTGGTTGAATAATCCGAAGCCTCTTGGTACAATAGAAGCTGAAAGAACGGTGTACAGAATGGCTGAAGCCGATGTACATTATTATAGAAACAGGCTTTGAAAAAGGCGGGATAAATAGAGCAGGAAGAGGAGCTGAGCGAATGAAAAAGAAAATGGCGGCAGTATGGGCCCTGGCAGCAATGCTGACCATGGGAACAGCCACAATGACAGCGCTGGCAGAAGGCTGGTCCCAGTCAGGAAGCAATTGGGTTTATTATGATTCCAATGGGAATCAGGTTTATAATACATGGAAAAAGGGCGGAGATAACCAGTGGCGCTATCTGAACGGAGAGGGCGTTATGGCTACCAATACCTGGGTGGAGTCCGATTACTATATGGACAGCAACGGGATCATGCTGACGGACAAGTGGCTGAAGCTGACCGATGATGAGGGAGAGTACGAGTGGTACTATTTTGGCAGCAATGGAAAGGTTATTACAGAGGCATGGAAGAAGATTGATAATAAATGGTACTATTTCAACGGGGACGGCCGGATGGAGACCGGCTGGATCCTGGATGACGAGTACTATACCGGGTCTGACGGCGTTATGCGGACCGGATGGCAGCGGCTGTATCCGCCGGATGACGAGGATGACAGCCGCAGCGAGCTTACGCCGGGATACGATACGGTGACAGAGGATGATGGCCGCAATTGGTACTATTTTTCCTCCAACGGAAAGAAATATGCGCCGGAAGATTCAGACGGGGAGTATAAAGCCAGGAAGATCGACGGCGTTTATTATTGTTTCGATGAGGATGGAGCCTTGCAGACTGGCTGGAGGAATGTGCGTTCCAGCAGCGATGATTCCATCGAAGATTTCATGTATTTTGGATCTGACGGAAAGGCAAAGATCGGCTGGTATTCCATTGAGCCGCCGGAGGAGCTGGAGGGGTATGAGGAGGACGTAGAGTGGTTTTTCTTTACCAACAGCGGAAAGCCCAGAGCAGCGGAGTCGGAGCGTCTGACAACCGGAGATATTGTAAAGCTGAATGGCAAGTCCTATCTTTTTAACCATTTGGGCAATCCTGTCTATGGCCTTAAAAAGGTTTACACTGGTTCCGGAGAGGATGACTGGACCAGTTATTATTTTGGAACCAGGGATCAGAGTTGTGTCCAGAAGGGGAAAAAGAAGATCACAGAAGATGACGGAAATCAAAGTGATTTTTATTTCCAGGATAACGGCAAAGGAGTGGACGGGGTAAAGGACGGTTACCTCTATTATAAAGGAAAGCTCCAGAAGGCCACAGACGGACAGAAATATGTGTGTTACCACGTAGACGGAAAAAACTATGTAGTCAATTCTTCCGGGAAGGTGGTAAAGGACAGAAAGGTAAAAAACAGCGACGGCGTAGAGTTTGTCACCAACGCCAGCGGAGTGTTGGTGAAGGCGGACGATGACAGCGATGTGGACTCCTATGCCCAGGAGCCTGAGGAGCCGTACTGCACAGAGTAATAGAACGGTGATGAAAAACAGAAGATGAAAGACAGAGGCCTGTGATCCAATGGGCCTCTTGTTTTGTCTTAGAGGGTTTGCAGAAAAATGGGGAAACTCAAGAAAAAAGTACTTGCATTTCTTTTGAATCTGTGCTAATATACAGAGGCTGTGGCATGATAGCGAAGAAGCGCGAGGTTGCTGCCTACAAGATAAGGCAGGTTTTCCGTGGAGCGAATGTCAAGTTAGGAAACTGGCGACAAGTCACTGTACCAATTAAAGAAACTGCAACAATCAATAGCAGAATCCGTGTGAAAGTCTGTGAGGACACACACGAGAACGTGTACAGTCACCGCTTGTCGTACTTGGTTTTGAAAGTGCGAAAAGGAGGCGACTTTTTTTATGGCAAGTCAGGTAATGAGAATCACTTTAAAGGCTTATGACCATCAGTTAGTAGACCAGTCCGCTGGTAAGATCATTGAAACCGTAAAGAAAACAGGATCACAGGTGAGCGGACCCGTGCCGTTACCAACAAAGAAAGAGGTAGTGACCATTCTGCGTGCGGTTCATAAGTACAAAGATTCCAGAGAGCAGTTCGAGCAGAGAACTCACAAGAGACTCATCGACATCAC
>CABQJX010000129.1 GCA_902464595.1 uncultured Lachnoclostridium sp.
CCCGCCATTATCGTGGTAGGGGAGACTGCTGCCTGTCAGATGAGATGGGAGGGGGGACGTCTTCCTCTTTCCGGGATCTGCGCAGGGCTCATCGGTACGCCTTCTTTTACGGATCGGTTAAAAAAAGCTCTTGAGGAACAGGGGGGCTGGGGAATCCCCCTTTTGCAGCTGGAGCTCTTATCTTATGAGAGAAGCGAGGAAATGAGACAGGCTTACCAAAGCCTTGAAAATTATACCTGGCTCTTGTTTACCAGCGCCAACGGGGTGGATCTGTTTTTTCACGGACTCAAAGAGGCAGGCAGGGATTTTCGTGCACTGGGGCATCTTCAATTTGCCGTGATCGGCCCAGGGACAGAGGAAGCCTTAAAAAAGCAGGGATTCCTTGCAGACGCAGTGGCCTCTCCCTTCTGTGCCAGAGGGCTTGGAGAATTGATGGCAGAGCGGGCAGGGGTGAAGGACCGTCTTTTGATCCCTCGGGCAAAGGAAGGATCCAGGGAATTGAATGAACTCCTTGATAAGGCATCCATTCCTTATGACGAGATCCCTCTTTATGAGGTGCGTCCTGCTAGGGCAGGCCTTTGGGAAAATGGAGAGGAGAATCACTGCGGGTTCCAGGAAACCTCTCTTGATTACCTGATCTTTGCCAGTGCCTCCGGGGTACGGGGCTGGATAGACAGGGGAGGGGATTCCTGGCTGAGACAGATCCAGGGATCACAGGGCGGATCGCACAAAGAGCCATGCCGGAAGCAAGTGAGGATCGCCTGCATTGGCCGCATGACGGCCCGTGAGCTTGAAAAGAATGGGATACCAGTTCATGCAGTGGCTGAGGATTATCATATTCCCGGCCTTCTGAGAGCTTTGGAGGAGGATATTTCATGATACCAATGAATGAGATCCCGGATCGGTTCTGGAGCCTGTTCCGTTCCATTAACCGCCCGGTATATATCGAAGCGCTCCTTCGGATCAGCGAAGAATATGAATACAGCAATTACTTTCTCAGCAGGGAAATGTGCATTCAGGTATTAGGGGAATATTTTTCCCAAAAAAAGTATGTTTTGTGGGAGGATGAGACAGAGGACGAATGGGACAGCATGGAGCCTCCGGCTACCAGGGTTTTAAACTGGCTTTTGCGGGCCGGCTGGCTGCGCCGGGTGGAGGATTATACCTCTATGACTGCAAATATTGTCATACCGGGATATGCGGCTGTGATGATCGACGCCTTCGGACGGCTGTCCAGGGAGGAGGAGGACGAGGCACAGGTATATATACAGAATGTCTATGCCCTTCTTTTTTCCCTGAAAAATGATCCCCGCTCCGGGGCCGGGCTTTTAAATACCGCTTTGGTCAACACCAGGCGGTTAAATAAATCCCTTCAGGACATGCTCCATAATATGGACCGCTTTTTTGCCAGCATGCTGGAACAGAAGGACTATGCCGGGCTTTTGAAGGAACATCTGGACGGATATGTGTCTGAGATCGTGGATCGAAAATACCATATTTTAAAAACGTCGGATAATTTTTATCTGTACAAGACAGATATTAAATCATGGATCGCCTCTATGAGGGAGGATACGGCCTGGATCCAGGCTATCTGCTCGAAAAAAGGCCAATCGCTGTCGCCGGAGGAGGCAGTGGAAAAGTTAGATCAGCTGGAGAGGGGATTTGATGATATTGAGCGCCGGATCGCCAACATGGACCGGGAACATTCCCGTTATGTGAAGGCTACAGTTACCCGGCTTAATTATCTTTTAAATCAGGAGGATGACCGTAAGGGAATGTTGATCCAGCTGTTAAACCGGCTGTCAGAAAGAGAAGATGCACAGGAGAAGCTGTCTCTTGTGGCAGAACGTATGAACCTGTCCCATATGGGAACCATGTCAGATCAGTCCCTGTATACGCCAAGAAAACAAAAACCGCGCAGCGTGCAGCTTCCGGAAGACGAGGAGATCCTTCCGGAGCTTTCCATGGATGAGGTTTTAAACCTGAACCGGGTATCCAGCCGTTACAGCAGCGAGGAGATCGAGGCTTTTATTGGGTCACACATGAAAGACGGGGTTATGAAGGTGGATGCAGACACCGTTTCCAGCGATCAGGAGTTTGAAAAACTGATCCTGGCTTATGACTATTCGACCAGGAGAAAAAGCCTTTATAAGGCCGAGACAGAGGGGGAGGAGCTGATCCAGTCAAATGGCTACCGCTACCCCCGCCTGTCATTTATCAGGAGGGATGGATAATGGAACACAGGGATATGGAACAAATCCAGAGGGAGGGGATCTTTGAAAACAGAGAGATGGGGATTCCTTATTATGATGGGCTGGAGCAGTGGGAGCAGCAGGAGCTGACCGGGGTGATCCGGCTTTTGTGGCGTCAGACCTTTCTTTTGGAACACAAATATGATAAAAAGACAGGGCGGTTTCAGTATAATCCTGATTTTCGCCTTTGCAGCCGCCATCTGGAATTTATCCGCCGCTACTTTGCAGTCAGCGGCGTAGAGCTGAAAGAGGACACTCAGCTGGGCTTAATCTATATTCAGGGGGAGTATGTGGCAGGGGATAAGCTGCCCCGTCTGGCCACCCTTTATGTTCTGATCCTGAAACTGATCTACGATGAGCAAATGGAGCGAGCCTCCTCCAGTGTCAGTGTCTATACTTCTCTTGGGGAGATCCATGAAAAGCTGGGAAACTGCCACCTCTTAAAACGGCAGCCTTCCCCTACGGAGATCCGCCGGGCCATTGCTCTTTTGAAAAAGTACCAGCTGATTGAACCGTTAGAGCTGTCAGAGGATTTTAAGGGAGAGGACAGGATCCTGATCTATCCTACTGTCTGCGCTGTTTTAATGGGAGATGATGTGAGGGCACTGCTGGCGGCCTTTGACGATGAGGAAAAGGAGGAGGAAGCAAATGGAGACCAAGACAGCCAAAACTGAATTTCTGGCTTTGTCCAGGATCTGCCTGAATAACTGGCACTATATAGCAAAGCGGACCCTGTCCTTTCATCAGGACATTAACTTTTTTACCGGACATTCCGGAAGCGGAAAGTCTACGGTGATCGATGCGCTTCAGATTGTCCTCTATGCCAATACGGACGGCCGGGGGTTCTTTAATAAGGCGGCGGCAGATGATTCCGACCGCAGCCTTATGGAATATCTGAGAGGAATGGTCAATATTGGGGACAATAACGAATTTTCCTATCTCAGGAACCGGGATTTTTCCACAACTATTGTCCTGGAATTGAAAAACACGGGGACAGGCCAGTGTCAGTGCGTAGGTGTTGTTTTTGATGTGGATACCTCTTCCAACACTGCGAACCGGAGATTTTTCTGGCACAAAGGGCCCTTGTGGGAAAATGAGTACCGAACCGGGCATGGCCCTATATCCATCCGGGAATTGGAGGGGTATCTGGAGCAGCATTACAGCCGTGAGGAATATTTCTCTACCTCCCACAATGAACGGTTCCGCCGTGTTCTCTATGATACCTATTTAGGAGGACTGGATCAGGAAAAATTCCCCCTGCTTTTTAAGCGGGCGATCCCCTTTAAGATGAACATCCGCCTGGAAGATTTTGTAAAGGAATATATCTGTACAGAGCAGGATATTCATATTGAGGATATGCAGGAGAGTGTTCTTCAATATGGAAGGATGCAGAGGCGTATCGAGGATACCTGCCGTGAGATCCGGGCGTTGGAACAGATGAAGGAGGCATTTTCCCATTACAGCGAGATCCAGGGGGAGCTGTCGCAGGCTGTCTACTGGGCCGGGAAAATGGAACAGCTGAAGCTGAAAGATGAGATCCGATCTTTGGCGGATAAGGGAAGCGGGGCAGGGAAAGATCTGGAACAGCTCCGGTTATCCATGAAAGAGGAGGAGGATCAGATCCGGGAGCTGACCGTTAAAAGTGACGGGCTTCTCCGACAGATCGCCTCCACCGGATATGAGGAGCTAAAAAACCAGCTGAGAAGCTTAAATGAACTGATTGAGCGTCTGAGAGCTTCCGAGGCAGGGTGGCAGAAAACCCTTCTTGGGCTGAAGAAATGGGAGGAAGAAGATTGTACTTCCAACCAGACTCTGTGGGACATTGAGGAGTTTGAACACCGTACCATTAGCCTGGAAACCCTTCAGCGGCTGAAAGAAGACCTTGCCCTGACCCGTCAGGATATGGATAAACAGGCTCAGGACATTTCCGCCCGCATAAGAGAGCTGAAACGGCTGGAAAAGCAGGCGTTATCAGAGCTGGAACAGCTGAGAAAGGGAAATAAAGCATACCCCAGGTATTTAGAGGAGGCCAGGGATCACCTTAGGCTCCGCCTTTTTGAGAAGACAAAAAAGACGGTCCAGGTAGATGTGCTGGCAGACCTTTTGGAGGTGGAGGACGAACAGTGGCGCAACGCAGTGGAGGGCTATCTGGGAAACGCCAAATTAAATCTTGTGGTTCCCCCCGCCTATGCAAAAGCAGCCCTTGAGATTTACAGTGAGCTGGACAAGTCCCGTTATTTCAGCGTATCGGTTCTGGATACGGAACAAGCGGCAGCGGCTGACCCAAGCCCCCTTACGGGAGCGCTGTCGGAGGAAGTCAGGGTCCGGGAGGATTATTTAAGGCCCTATGTGGATTTTCTGATGGGCAAGGTGATTAAGTGCCTTTCTGTGGAAGAACTGAGGAAACAGAAGGTAGGGATCACAAAAGACTGTCTGCTCTACCACAATTTCCGGTTACAGCATATGAACCCGGAACATTATACCCGGTTTGCTTATATTGGAAAAGACAGTGTGAGAAAGCGCATCCGCCTGCTGGAACAGGAAATAGGAGAGCTTTCTAAAAAAATGGAGCCTTTGGAACAAGGGCTTAGGGAGTGCCGTCGCATCGCAGGGCTTCCCTGTCTGTCTATGGAGGCAGAGGAGTATGGAAGCTGGCTGAAAGATATGGAAAGCCTGAAAGTCAGGGATGCGGAAAAAGAGGCCCTTGTTAAGAAATTGGAATCCCTAAAGGAACAGAATGTGGATCAGCTGGAACAAGAACGCCGGGATGTGATGGAGCGCTGCGACGAGAAAAAGAGGGGGAGAGATCAGCTGAACCTTCGGATCCGGGATAAAGAGCGTGAAATAGAGTCCTGCCGCAGCCGCATCAGGGAGTGTGAGCAGCATTTGGCGGAAAAGGAACGCTCTCTTCCTACAAACGAAGAATGGGATGTTCAGCTTCAGGAGTATCTAAAACAGAAGGGGAATGTGCGCTATGACCGTGAGAGGGAAAGCTTTTTGGTGCGCTGCGAAGCTCTTTCTGAAGAAAAGGAAGCCCTTTTTCAGGAGCTGGTAGCCCTGAGAGGACAGTACCTCCGAATGTATCCAGCCAGGAACCTGCCTCTTGGCGCACAGGATAACGAGGCGTATGACCGTCTGCTTTCCTCTCTGTCAAGGGATCATCTGGAAGAATACCGGAATAAAGCGAGACAGCAGGCCAGGGCAGCCGTGATCCATTTTAAAGATGATTTTATGTATAAGATCCGCAGCGCGATCAAGGAAGCCCTGCTGCGAAAAGATGAGTTAAATAAGGTTATCAGCCGGCTGGATTTTGGAAAGGATAAATATCAGTTTGTGATTGGAAGGAACCAGGGGCCGGATGGCCGGTTTTATGATATGTTTATGGACGAGGCCCTGGATATCGACCCATCAGAGCTGGATCATTCCATGGATGATCAGATGAACCTGTTTGCCATGGAACGGGAAAACAGCTATGGAGACCTGATGAATGAACTGATCTCCATTTTTATTCCCCCGGAACACGCCTCACCGGAACAGATGGAGGAGGCAAAGCGGAATATGGAGCGGTATTCGGATTACCGAACCTACCTGTCCTTTGACATGCAGCAGCTGATCCAGAATGAGGATGGGGTCATACGGATCAAACTGAGCCGTATGTTAAAGAAAAATTCCGGAGGGGAAGGGCAGAATCCTCTGTATGTGGCTCTCTTAGCCAGCTTCGCCCAGGCATATCACATGAGCGCAGGGCCAAAGAGCCGTCCGGCGATCCGGCTGGTGGTTTTGGATGAAGCATTTTCCAAAATGGATGCGGAGAAGGTGGCCAGCTGTATTGAACTGATCCGGGGACTGGGATTCCAGGCCATTATCAGCGCAACCAATGACAAGATACAAAATTACGTGGAGAATGTGGATAAGACCTTTGTTTTTGCCAATCCCAATAAGAAATCCATTTCCATACAGGAATTTGAGCGCAGCGGGATAGAATTGCGGTCGCTTCTATAGACAAGAAAGTCTATGCCCAGTCCGAATAAAGAAAATTTCATCGGATCCTCAAGGAAAAAAATGTTTGCAAATGAATGGAAAATGAAATAAAATAGGTTACATATATTATTTGCGTATTGAAATAGAAGCTTTGTCTGTAAAATTCCCCATGGGAACCTTTTCCAGTTTCACGCTTCATGCAGGAATCTTTCCTATGGGTGGGATGCCGGAACAGTGCGCAAAAGATTGGAGGATTTTTATCGGAGGATACAGCAAAATCGAAAGGAGCGGTATGCATATGGAACGAAAAGAATTTATGGATAACCTGAACCAATGGGCAGATCTGTGTCTCAGTGATGAGCGGATCGACCCGGCTCTGTATGAGCATTATGACGTAAAACGAGGACTCAGGGATAAGAATGGAAACGGCGTAGTGGCAGGTCTCACCAAGGTTTCTAAGATTGAGGCCCACAAGGTAGTAAACGGAGAAAAGGTTCCCTGTGAGGGAAAGCTGTTTTACCGGGGCTATAATATTTATGATCTAATCAACGGGATCGTAAAGGAAAAGAGGTTTGGTTTTGAGGAGATTGCATACCTGCTCCTGTTCGGGGAGCTCCCCAATGAGGGACAGCTGAGGCAGTTTATAGACAGTCTGGCTTTCAGCCGCACCCTTCCCACCAATTTTGTCCGGGATGTAGTGATGAAAGCGCCTACAAAAGACATGATGGCTTCTCTGAGCAAGAGCATATTGACGCTGGCTTCCTACGATGATAAGGCCTGGGACATTTCTGTGCCCAATGTGCTCCGCCAGTGCATGATGCTCATCAGCGTTATGCCTATGCTGGCTGTATACGGATACCATGCCTATAATCACTACGAAAAAGATGGGAGCATGTATATCCACCGGCCGGATCCCAATCTGTCTACTGCTGAAAACCTTCTTCGCCTTTTGAGGCCGGATATGAAGTATTCCCCGGTGGAGGCTCATGTGCTGGATCTGGCTCTGATCCTCCATATGGAGCATGGAGGCGGAAATAACTCCACCTTTACCACCCATGTGGTCACTTCCTCAGGAACGGACACTTATTCCGTAGTTTCCGCTGCGCTGGCCTCCTTAAAGGGCCCGAAACACGGCGGCGCCAACATTAAGGTTGTGGAGATGATGAAGGAGCTGAAGGAATCTGTGGCAGATACCACAGACCGCAGC
>CABQJX010000130.1 GCA_902464595.1 uncultured Lachnoclostridium sp.
GAAGGTATTTCGTTTCTTATGGGGTGTAGCAAAAACTATATAATGTATTGGGGGGTTACGTCCATTATAGTAGCATAGCCTTTCACAAAAGTGTGCACAAACTTTTATAAATTGCAGTCACGGTTTTGTATATTTTTAAATCTTTCGTTGAAGAACTAGTAAAAATGCAGTAAAATGAAAGTATATTCAACTCTATCTGTGCAAAAAATGAAAGGAGAGCGCTGAAATGAAATCTTTATCCTGCTGTAAATTAGAAATTTTCATACCAAAAAGCCATTTGGAGCCCTTGCGCCAGGCACTGCAGTCTGTTGATGCAGGGCATATAGGAAACTATGACAGCGTCCTGTCCTACAGCCCCGTTACCAGCTTCTGGCGTCCTTTAGAGGGAACCTCCCCTTACATAGGAACTCAGGGCCAGGTCAGCTGCGAACCGGAGATCAAGGCAGAAACGGTGTGCCTTGCAGAAAATCTGGAAGAAACCATACGTGCCATACGAAAGGTACACCCTTATGAGGAGCCGGTGATCAACGTCATAATGCTGCATCAAACAGGCATCTCATAAAAAGCCTGAGGTTCCTTATCCCTCCAGAGCTTTTTTAAGCCTCCGGATCATCTCGTCCACATCCTCCTTTTCGATCACAAGGGGAGGAACGAACCGGATCACATTGGCTCCGGCACTGATAAGCACCAATTTCTCCTCCGTCAATGCCCTGCTTACCACCGGACCGGCAGGAACGGTCAGCTCCAGGCCTTGGATCAGCCCTCTGCCGCGATGCTCCTTCACCAGCCCGCAGGAGCCTGACAGTTCTTCCAGCTTTTCATAGAGATAGGAGCCTACCTCTCTCACATGAGCGGTGATATTCCTTTTTTCAAAAATATCCAGAACAGCCCTGGCCCCGGCGCAAACCAGCGGATTTCCCCCATAAGTAGAACCATGGTCTCCCGGAACCATAGCGGACGCCGCTTTGCCACAGGCCAGGAAGGCTCCCACCGGAAGACCATTTCCCAGGGCTTTTGCCACGGTCATCACATCCGGCTTTACCCCGTAATGCTGCCAGGCAAACATATCCCCGGATCGTCCCATCCCGCACTGGATCTCATCTAAGATCAGCAAAAGATCATGCTGGTCACAGAGGGCGCGAACCCCTTTTAAGAATTCCTCTGAAGCCGGATAGATCCCGCCCTCACCCTGGATGGTTTCCATAATAATTGCACAGGTGTTGGGCGTGATCTGTGCCTTTACGCTGTCCAGATCATTAAAATCAGCAAAACGGATCCCCGGGATCAGAGGCTTAAAGGGCTCCTGATAATGGGCATTTCCTGTGACAGCCAATGCTCCCAGGCTTCTCCCGTGGAAAGAGTGGTTCATGGCAATGATCTCCCCTATGCTCTCCTTTTCCCCTTCCTCACAGCCGTCCCATCCGTCCCCCATGGTCTCATGAAGCTTATTATAATGATAACGTCTTGCAATCTTCAAAGCTCCTTCAATGGCTTCTGTCCCGCTGTTGGTGAAAAACACCTTATCCATCTGAGAAGCAGCCAGAAGCTTCTCCCCGGCCTCAATAGACGGCTGATTGTAAAACAGATTAGAAATATGGGTCAGCTTATGAAGCTGCTCCTCCACAGCCTTTGTGTACTCCAAATCCTCATAACCCAGGGACATAACTGCGATCCCGGCTCCAAAATCCAGATATTCCTCTCCCTCTGTGTCATAAAGCTTCACCCCTTTTCCATGGTCAAATGCCACCGGAAAACGGTTGTACACCTTGTAAAGGACTTGGTCTCCCCGGTTCATCAGCGTTTTATCACTCATTTTTCTGGCTCCCTTCCTCTTTTTTCGATATAGCAGTTCCAATTCCACGATCCGTAAATATCTCGAGCAGCAGGCAGTGGGGGATCCGTCCATCTAAAATGTGGACTCTGGACACACCGCCCGTCATAGCATCAATACAATTTTGCAGCTTGGGAAGCATACCGCCCCCTAACATTCCGCTGTCCACAAACTCCTGGGCCTCATCTACCGTCATTTCTGAGATCAGAGAGGATTTGTCCTCATAATCCCTGTATACTCCCTCCACATCAGTAAGGAAAGCCAGTTTCTCCGCTTTCACCGCCGTTGCAATGGCACAGGCCGCGTCATCTGCATTGACATTGTAGCTCATATAATCTTTATCAAATCCAATAGGGCAAATGATGGGAAGAAAATCCTTTTCCAGAAGATCGTAGATGATCTCTGGCTCTACCTTTTCTACCTCGCCCACAAAACCAATATCCTCACCGCCGGAATACTTTTTGCGGCAGGTAAGCATCATGCCGTCCTTACCGCTGATCCCCACAGCCTTCACTCCCAGTTCATTGACCATCTGTACCAGGCTCTTGTTGACCTTGTTGAGAACCATCTCCGCGATCTCCATGGTGGCTTCGTCTGTAACTCTAAGTCCATTCTTAAATTCCGGAGTATATCCCGCCTTTTTTACCCAGCGGCTGATTTCCTTTCCGCCTCCATGTACAATAATAGGCTTAAATCCTACCAGCTTTAACAGCACAACGTCCTGGATCACTTTTTTCTTTAATTCTTCGTCTGCCATAACGCTTCCGCCGTATTTGATCACTACAATTTTTCTGTTAAAACGCTGGATATAGGGAAGGGCCTCAATGAGCACTGCGGCCTTCTGCATTGGCTCCATATTCATTTTCCTGATTCCTCCTGATCTCTTGTCTCCTATGTCTTTCTCTGTTTCCATTTCTTTCCAGGGCTTCTTGTCCCTTTCAGCCAGTTAGGAGCGGTAATCTGCATTGATCTTCACATAGTCAAAGGTGAGATCGCATCCCCATGCGCAGGCTGTCTCCGTTCCCTCCTTGATGTCAGCCACCGCCGTCACCTCTGGCTGGGACAGAATACGGCTGGCCTCCTCCTCGCTGTAATCCAGGGCAACTCCATTCTTTATGATCTGCATAGAACCAGTTGCACTTTCAAAGTACAGATCTACCTTATCAGGGTCAAACTGAGCCCCGGAGTACCCCATAGCGCAAAGGATCCTTCCCCAATTGGCGTCATGGCCGAAAATGGCCGCCTTGGTCAGGCTGGAGCAGATCACAGACTTCGCCAATACCTTTGCCTGCTCCTTCGTTTTCGCACCCACTACCTTTGCCTCAAAAAGAGCGGTACACCCTTCCCCGTCCCCGGCGATCTTCTTTGAGAGGGCCTCATTGACCATATGAAGGGCCTTGCAGAAGGTGTCATAATCCTCATTCTTCTCTGTAATCTTCCTGTTCCCCGCCATACCGTTGGCTAAGAGGAGCACGGTATCGTTGGTGGAGGTGTCCCCATCTACAGAAATCATGTTGTAGGTGTCCTTCACATCCTCCCTCAAGGCTTCCTGCAAGAGCTCCTTGCTGATGGAAAGATCTGTGGCAATAAATCCCAGCATGGTGCACATATTGGGATGGATCATGCCGGAACCCTTGCACATGCCTCCCATGGTAACTGTAACTCCTCCGATCTGGAACTGAACCGCGATCTCCTTATTTTTTGTATCCGTCGTCATAATGGCCTTTGAGGCATCCGTTCCTGCCTCCAGGCTGTCCCCCAGCATAGGGGCCATGGCTCTGATCCCTGCCTCCAGACGCTCCATGGGAAGCTGCATACCGATAACGCCGGTGGAGGCTACCAACACACTTTCCTCGGGTATCTGCAGGGCCCCGGCGGCAGCTTTGGCTGTCTGGCTGCAATAGCCCATTCCTTCTTCTCCGGTGCAGGCATTGGCAATTCCCGCATTGATGATCACTGCATGAGCCGGGAAGTCCCCCTCCACCTGTGCCTGATCCCATTTAACCGGAGCCGCCTTCACCAGATTGGTGGTAAATACGCCGGCCTGATGACAGGGAGCCTGGCTGAAGATCATTGCCATATCCTTTCTCCCCTGATACTTAATACCAGCCGCTGTACAGGAGGCTTTAAACCCTTTAGCTGCTGTAACGCCTCCCTTTATTTCTTTTATTTCCTTTCTTTCTTTTATCTCCTTCATCTCTCCCATTTTCCATTCCTCCAGATCCCATTTTATGTAGCATGCTGTTCTTACTTTACAAAGCGTGTAATATTCTCCTCGTTGAGGATAAATTCATAGGTGTTCACATCCTGCCTCTCATTCCAGCCTATGCCCTGCCAGAAGGCGTTGCCCTCCTGATTTTCCTTAAAAGCAATGAGGCTGATCTTACTGACCCCTTCCTTTTGGAGGGCTTTCATGGCTGCCTGTACCATACGGTATCCAACGCCGTGCTTGCGGTATCCCTTCTCCACGCACACGTGGTAAAGACAGCCGGTCCTCCCGTCATGGCCGCAAAGGATATTTCCTATAATGTGTCCATTCTGGACTGCCACCACGCTGGTAGATGGATTCCGTCTCAAAAAACGCTCCACTCCTTCTCTGGAATCATCGATGCTGCGGATCCCAAAGCCCTTAATGTCCGTCCAAAGGTCATAGACCTGATCGTAGTCCTCCATGGTCATCTCCCGAATCAAAATATCCATTGTCCCTGCCATGTCCTGCATCCCTTTCTTGTCTTTGCCTAAATCATTTCCATGTATCTATGGAAATAATGGAACCAGCTTTAATCCCGTGTTCTCGGGAAGGCCAAACATAAGATTCATGTTCTGAACCGCCTGCCCGGCAGCTCCCTTTACCATGTTGTCAATGGCTCCCATCATCACAATGCGGCCTGTCCGGCTGTCGATCTTAAAATTCACATCCACAAAATTGCTCCCCTTGACCCAGCGCGTCTGGGGCGTCACATCTTTTTCCAGCACCCTGACGAAATATTCCCCGCTGTAATACTGATCGTAAACCGCCTTTATTTCCTCATAGGAAACGGAATGAGTAAGAGAGGCGTAGGCAGTTACCAGGATCCCGCGGTTCATGGGAACCAGATGTGGGGTAAAGCTTACGGTGACCGGAACCCCCGCTGCATAAGACAGCTGTTCCTCAATTTCCGGCGTATGCCTGTGGGAGGCTACTCCATAAGCCTTGATGCTCTCATTGACTTCGCAGTAGAGATTATCCGTCTTAGCCCCTCTGCCTGCCCCGGATGTCCCTGACTTCGCATCAATGATCAGGGTATTGGGATCGATGAGCCCCTCTTTTACAAGGGGATAGACGGTCAGGAAGGAACAGGTCGGAAAGCATCCCGGATTTGCAATAAGCCGCCCTTGTTTCACCTTCTCCCGGTTTACCTCGGGAAGTCCGTAAACCGCTTCCTTTATATAGGAAGGACATGGGTGATGGAGCTTGTACCAGGTTTCATACACGGCCACATCCTTGATCCGAAAATCAGCGCTGAGATCGATCACCTTTGTCTTTGATAGGATGCTCTCATCAATCAGTGAGGAGCAAAGCCCCTGGGGAGTGGCTGTAAAGATCACATCTGCCTTCTCAGCCAGCTCCTTCATATTGTCATCCATACAGCTGTCTTCCACGATCTGGAACATATTGGGATAAACCGATGCATATTTCTCATCAATATAACTTTTAGAACCATACCATATAATCTCCACATCATCTCTCTGGAGCAGAAGCCTGGCTAACTCCCCTCCTGCATATCCTGTTGAACCAATGATCCCTGCCTTGATCATACTCTTTCCTCCTCATTTATCCATCACCGGAACTGGGTTCCGTGTGCAAGTTCTTGATTTGATTTCATAATTATACATTGTTATTGTATAATATGCAACATTTTTTTTAATTTATTTTTTTCGCTTGCATTTTCCTCCATTTTGGTGTATATTTATGAAAGTTTGATCGATACAGAAAATATCATGAACATTACATGCGAGGAGGATTTCAATATGAAAGAGAAAGTTGTGTTAGCTTATTCCGGCGGTCTGGATACCACCGCTATCATTCCATGGTTAAAGGAAAATTTTGGTTATGATGTAATCTGCTGCTGCATCAACTGCGGACAGGGAGAGGAGCTTGACGGGCTGGAGGAGAGAGCCAAAATGTCCGGCGCTTCTAAATTATATATTGAAGATATTGTAGATGATTTCTGTGACAACTACATCATGCCCTGCGTTAAGGCAAATGCAGTCTATGAAAATAAGTACCTGTTAGGAACCTCTATGGCACGTCCCGCCATTGCGAAAAAATTAGTTGAGATTGCCCGCAAGGAGGGCGCTGTTGCCATCTGCCACGGAGCTACCGGAAAGGGAAATGACCAGATCCGTTTTGAACTGGGCATCAAGGCTCTGGCTCCTGACATCAAGATTATCGCTCCCTGGCGTATGACCGATGTATGGACCATGCAGTCCCGTGAGGACGAGATTGAGTACTGCAAACAGCACGGCATTGATCTCCCCTTCTCCGCCGACAGCAGCTACAGCCGTGACCGCAACTTATGGCATATCAGCCATGAAGGCTTAGAGCTTGAAAATCCAGCTCTGGAGCCAAATTATGAGCACCTTCTCGTTCTCGGCGTTACCCCTGAGAAGGCTCCCGACAAGGCTGAATACGTGACCATGACCTTTGAAAAGGGTGTCCCCACCAGCGTAAACGGGGAAAAAATGAAGGTTTCCGATGTGATCCGCAAATTAAACGAGCTGGGCGGCAAGCATGGCATCGGTATCGTTGACATTGTAGAAAACCGTGTGGTTGGAATGAAGTCCCGTGGTGTATATGAGACTCCAGGCGGAACCATCCTCATGGAAGCTCATCAGCAGCTGGAGGAGCTTGTGTTAGACCGCGCCACCATGGAGGCTAAGAAGGATATGTCCAACAAGCTGTCCCAGATCGTATATGAAGGAAAATGGTTTACTCCCCTTCGTGAGGCTATCCAGGCATTTATGGAGACCACTCAGGAATATGTGACCGGTGAAGTAAAGTTCAAGCTCTATAAGGGCAACATCATCAAAGCAGGAACCACCTCACCATACTCCTTATACAGCGAGTCCTTAGCTTCCTTCACAACAGGAGATCTCTATGATCACCATGATGCCGACGGCTTCATCACCCTCTTTGGACTTCCTTTAAAGGTACGCGCCATGAAGATGGCTGAGGCAAAGGCAGCTAAAAAGGATAACTAAACGTGATAACGAAACAGATAAGGCAGACAAGTACAAACGGCCAATAAGCAAGAGCATCACAAAAGACGGATATTATCGATTATTTGATAATATCCGTCTTTTAGTAATACATCTTATTTTCTGTTTCCCTCTTCCGGCAGCATCCCGGTCACTGACCTTAAAAATACTTTTTGCTGCCCCAAAGGTTGCTCTTTTTCAGATCCAGATATTCATTGTAGGCCTTTTCCAAAATCTGTTTTTCATTGGAAAACTTCAGAAGATGGTAGGCCTCGTAAAACTTATAATACCCGGAATCCATAAAATATTCT
>CABQJX010000131.1 GCA_902464595.1 uncultured Lachnoclostridium sp.
AGACGGGGTGGGGGATGAGGTTCGGCTGGTTTCTGAAATACAGGGAAAGCCTGCTGCCAAGATTATGTTCTTTAACGGGCTCAGCCAGACGCCGGAGGGGCCTATTGAATATTTGAAAAACCCTTACCGGGAGGACAATCTGGCCTTCAGCCTTGCCTTGCAGCTGAAAGCGGCTGCATTTTACCCGGGTTTTACCAGAAAGATTTACTTAAAGGGGCTGCGCTATAACCAGCACCTCTGTCCGCGGTCCAGCCTGATCGAGGTGGGGGCCCAGACCAATACCTATGAAGAAGCCAGAAACGCCATGGAGCCTTTGGCAGAGCTGTTAGACATGGTGTTAAGACCCCATCCACGGCCTTGACATCCCCCTGTCTATCAGGATCGGAAGCCGGACTGGAAAATGGGAAAGCTTAAATAAACTCAAGTAAAGTCAAGGTTGCAAGCATTCAGAAAAAATAGTATAATTCAGTAGAAAAACTACGGAAAAAATTAGGAAGCTTCTGTAAAAAATAGGGATCTGTAATTTTAAGGAAGATAAAAAGAAAGAGAAATGAGGATAAAGAATGTCTGCAGTTGACCAGAGTAAAATTCGCAATTTTTGTATCATAGCACATATCGATCACGGCAAGTCCACCCTGGCTGACCGTATTATCGAGAAAACAGGGCTTCTCACAAGCCGTGAGATGCAGGAACAGATTTTAGACAACATGGATCTGGAGCGGGAGAGAGGGATTACCATTAAGTCCCAGGCAGTCCGCACCGTGTACAAGGCCCAGGACGGGAACGAGTATATTTTCAATCTGATCGACACTCCTGGACATGTGGACTTTAACTATGAGGTATCCAGAAGTTTGGCGGCCTGTGACGGCGCTATCCTTGTAGTGGATGCATCTCAGGGGATCGAGGCACAGACTCTGGCCAATGTGTATCTGGCTCTGGATCACGATCTGGACGTGTTTCCAGTGATCAATAAGATCGATCTTCCCAGCGCTGATCCCGATCATGTAGCTGCTGAGATCGAAGATGTGATCGGTTTGGAGGCCAGCGACGCCCCGCGTATTTCCGCTAAGACAGGACTTAATATCGAGGATGTGCTGGAAGCCATTGTTCATAAAATACCAGCTCCCCAGGGGGATGCCAATGCTCCTCTCCAGGCTTTGATCTTTGACTCCATTTACGATTCCTACAAAGGGGTGATTATCTTTTGCCGCGTGATGGAGGGAACAGTAAAAAAGGGAACCCCCATCCGAATGATGGCTACAGGAGCAGAAGCAGATGTGGTAGAGGTTGGATATTTCGGGGCAGGGCAGTTTATTGCCTGTGACGAGCTAAACGCCGGAATGGTAGGGTATATCACCGCCAGCATTAAAAATGTCCGGGATACCAGAGTGGGCGATACGGTTACTTCCAGGGATAACCCCTGCCTCTCTCCTCTGCCGGGATATAAGAAGGTGACTCCTATGGTGTACTGCGGCCTGTATCCGGCCGACGGGGCAAAATATAACGACCTTCGGGACGCCTTGGAGAAGCTTCAGCTCAATGATGCTTCCCTGTTTTATGAGCCGGAGACTTCCATCGCCTTAGGATTCGGCTTCCGGTGCGGATTTTTGGGCCTGCTCCATCTGGAGATCATTGAGGAACGTTTGGAGAGAGAGTACAATCTGGATCTGGTGACAACCGCCCCTGGCGTTGTATATCGTGTCTACAAGACTACTGGGGAGATGATGGAGCTCACCAATCCCTCCAATCTGCCGGATCCTACAGAGATCGAATATATGGAGGAGCCTATTGTCAGCGCTGAGATCATGGTGACTACGGAGTTTGTAGGCGCCATTATGACCCTGTGCCAGGAGCGGCGGGGAAATTATCTGGGTATGGAGTACATTGAGACGACAAGAGCGCTGTTAAAATATGAACTTCCTCTCAATGAGATCATTTACGATTTCTTTGATGCCTTAAAATCCCGTTCCAGAGGCTATGCCTCCTTTGACTATGAACTAAAGGGGTATGAGCGTTCCAGCCTGGTGAAGCTTGACATTCTGGTAAACAGGGAGGAAGTGGATGCCCTTTCCTTTATTGTCCACGCGGATTCCGCCTATGAGAGAGGCAGAAAGATGTGTGAAAAGCTGAAAGAGGAAATCCCGCGCCATTTGTTTGAAATCCCGATCCAGGCAGCCATCGGCGGAAAGATCATTGCCAGAGAAACGGTGAAGGCAGTGCGCAAGGATGTGCTGGCTAAATGTTACGGCGGAGACATCAGCCGGAAGAGGAAGCTGTTGGAGAAACAGAAGGAAGGCAAGAAGCGTATGCGCCAGATCGGAAATGTAGAGATTCCGCAGAAGGCATTTATGAGCGTTTTAAAGCTGGACGAGGAATAGGATAAAAGAGGATAAGACCAATGGAGAACACTGGGGAGAACATGATAAATATGGGGAAAAGGCCTTTGGAATTGTATATTCATGTGCCTTTCTGTGCCAAAAAATGCCTGTATTGTGATTTTCTGTCCTTCCGGGCCTTGGCTTCTGTTCACGAGGCATATATTGGGCAGCTTATAAGGGAGATTGAGGCCCAGGGAAAATGGTGCGGCGGATATGAGGTGAAGACGGTCTTTATCGGCGGGGGAACCCCCTCTGTCATAGATCCTCATTTGATCCGCCAGGTAATGGATGCCCTAAAAGAAAATTTTTCTATTTCTGACCAGGCAGAGATCACCATTGAGGTCAATCCCGGAACCCTGCTGCAGAATAAGCTTCCGGTTTATCGGGAAGCCGGCATCAACCGGGTCAGCATAGGCCTCCAGTCTGCGGACAATACAGAGCTTAGGAATCTGGGAAGGATCCATACCTTTGAGGAATTTTTAAAAAGCTATCAGTGCGCCCGTATGTCCGGTTTTTCCAATATCAATGTAGATCTTATGAGCAGCATTCCCGGCCAGACGTTGGAGAGCTGGCGCAATACTCTGAAAAAGGTGACGATGCTAAAGCCGGAGCACATATCCGCTTACAGCCTGATCGTGGAGGAGGGAACGCCTTTCTGGGATCGGTATGGCGGCGGCGCGCTGTGCGGAAAAGAGGCGAAGGAATCATATCCTCCCCTTCCTGACGAGGATACCGAAAACAGGATCTACCATTTTACCAGGACTTTTTTAAAGGAACAGGGATACCAGCGGTACGAAATTTCCAATTATGCAAAAGCCGGGAGAGAATGCCTTCACAATCTTGGATATTGGAGAGGAACCCCATATTTGGGATTGGGTTTGGGATCCTCCTCTTACATTGGGGAGATGCGTTTTTCCAATGTGAGAAGCCTGGATGCTTATCTGGATCTGGATTTTATGGCAGAGGATCGGGGAGCAGCAGCTTTGAAGGAGCTGCGGGGGCCGATTGAGGAGCTGAGCCGCCAGTCCCAGATGGAGGAGTTTATGTTCCTGGGGCTGCGGACGATCAGGGGAGTATCGGAGATTGATTTTATGAGCCGGTTCGGAGTAAAAATCGACGGCATATACGGTCCGGTCTTAGAACGGCTTACAAAAAATGGGCTTATCAGGAGAGAGGGCGTGTGGATTTCCCTGACTGAGTGGGGAATGGACGTGAGCAATTTTGTCCTCAGTGAATTTTTGAACTAGATTCAGAGGGAAAGGAGGATCCTGTGATACAGATAAATGGATCAGTCCGCATGCAGGTGAGAATACAGTTAGATGCTTTGGCGCAGGAGGATTACCGGCTTTTTCAGAGCCGTCTGGTTCCGGGGATCACAGGAATTTTAGGAGTCAGGACCCCGGATCTTCGCAGGCTGGGGAAAAAGATCAAACAGGAAGAAAAGTGGCAGGAATATATAGAGGAGGTGTCCGCGGCCTGGAAGGAAAAGGGGCAGGGAGAGCAGGGAGTCCTCTATGAGGAAATGCTTTTGTGGGCGCTCTGTATCTGCAATGGGTGTGAGGATTGGGAGACAGCCAGAACCTATGCCAAAGCCTTTATCCCTGCTGTCAATAACTGGGCAGTCTGCGATCTGTTCTGCTGTTCCTTTAAGCAGGCCCTCCGGTGGAAGGAGGAGGCATGGGACTTTCTTCAGCCATATTTTCAATCGGAAGAAGAATATGATCTTCGTTTTGCCGTGGTGCTGTCCATGACCTGTTTTAAGGAACCGGAGGATCTTGAGAGGGTCTTGCCGTATCTGGATCAGGTGCGCCATGAGGGATATTATGTGAAAATGGCAGTTGCATGGGCAGTTTCCATCTATTTTGTCTATTTTCCGGAACGGATGATGAAATATCTGAAGGAAAGCAGTCTGGACGATTGGACTTACAATAAAGCCCTTCAGAAAATACGGGAATCTGATCGGGTAGACCGTCAGACGAAGGAGGAGATCCGCTTAATGAAGCGTCCGGGAGGAACAAAAGGCGGCCGGGGAAGGGGAGCGGCCCTCTTGGATTAAGACCGCAAAATACTGGGAGAGGAGAAGCTATTATGGGGAAATATATCATGTCGCTGGATTCCGGCACTACCAGCAGCCGCTGCATCCTGTTTAACAAGCAGGGAGAAATGTGCAGTGTGGCACAGAAGGAGTTTACTCAGTATTTTCCAAAGCCTGGCTGGGTGGAGCATGATGCCAGAGAGATCTGGTCCACACAGCTGGGGGTGGCGGTAGAGGCAATGTCGAAGATTGGGGCCAGGGCGGAGGATATTGCAGCTATTGGGATCACCAATCAGAGAGAGACCACCATCGTATGGGACAAGGCTACTGGAGAACCGGTATATCCCGCTATCGTGTGGCAGTGCCGCCGGACATCTGAATACTGCGATCAGTTAAAGGAAAAGGGATTGTTAGAAACGTTTCGCGGGAAAACAGGCCTTGTGATCGATGCATACTTTTCAGCCACTAAGCTTCGCTGGATCCTGGAGCATGTGGAAGGAGCCAGAGAGAGGGCAGAACGGGGGGAGCTGCTTTTTGGAACGGTAGAGACCTGGCTGATCTGGAACCTTACAAGGGGAAAGGCCCATGTGACCGATTATTCCAACGCCTCCCGGACGATGCTGTTTAACATCAATACCCTTTCCTGGGATGAGGACATTTTGCGGGAGCTGGATATTCCCTCCTGCATGCTGCCAGAACCAGTTCCTTCCAGTGCGGTGTATGGTTTTACGGATCCCCACTTTTTTGGGGCGTCCATTCCCATTGCAGGGGCGGCGGGAGACCAGCAGGCCGCTCTGTTTGGACAGACCTGCTTTTTGCCGGGGGAGGCAAAAAATACATATGGGACAGGATGCTTTCTTTTGATGAATACAGGAAAAAAGCCTGTCTTTTCTGAAAATGGCCTGGTGACGACCATCGCTTGGGGATTGGACGGGGAGGTGGACTATGCCCTGGAAGGTTCTATTTTTGTGGCCGGAGCTGCGATCCAGTGGCTTCGGGATGAACTGCGCCTCATTGATTCCGCTGCGGATTCGGAATATATGGCGAAAAAGGTGGAGGATACTAACGGATGCTACGTTGTTCCCGCTTTTACCGGTTTGGGAGCACCTCATTGGGATCAGTATGCCAGGGGAGCAATCGTAGGGCTTACAAGAGGGGTGAACAAGTATCACATCATCCGGGCTACTCTGGATTCCCTGTGTTATCAGACAAACGATGTTCTTCAGGCTATGCGGGCAGATTCCGGCATTGATCTGGCTTCCCTCAGAGTAGATGGAGGGGCCAGCGCCAACAACTATCTGATGCAGACTCAGGCAGATCTCATTGCAGCCCCGGTAAACCGTCCAAGGTGTGTGGAGACGACAGCCATGGGAGCCGCCTATCTCGCCGGCCTGGCAGTAGGATATTGGAAGAATAAAGAGGAGGTTCTCCAAAATTGGGCGGTGGATCAGACATTTACACCCTCTATTGACCTCCAAAAGCGTGAGGGCATGATAGAAGGCTGGAACCGGGCAGTGGCCTGTTCTTATGGATGGGCAAAAAAATAGGGAGGGGGAATGTTATTCTCCCTCGCCTATAATGGTTACGATCATCTGATTGGGCAGGCATACGATGGTGTCACCATCTCTCTGCTTTTTACCCTGATGGACGCAGATCTGGTCGGGACAGCTTGCCTGGCTGCACCAGATTTCCCCATTCTGTATGACAAACGTGTTGCTGCCGCCGTTTTTTGAGGCGACAGTGATCTCCTGATCTTTGGCCAGATCTAAGGTATTTGTCACCGCACCGTCCACAGAGATCTGTGCTGTCACAGCCGGCGGGCCTGTCATGAAATTCCGGGCTAAAAGGGCGGACAGGGCCAGGAAAAGAAGAACAGCAGCCAGGAAAAGATCCTGCTTTTTAAGGAGAGTTCCTTTTTCCGGGGAGGTTTCATTTTTGGAAGGAGTTTCATTTCCAGTGGGATTTCCATTTTCAAAAACGGTTCGGCCCTGGAAGGATTTTTTTCTTTTAAGAAGATCCATAGCGATTGTTTGATGGCAGTCCTTTCTTGTATTAGCCCCCTGCCTGAAACGGTTCACGCAGGGGACAGCAGTCTTTATTTTATCATAGAAACAGAAGGAGGACAATGAAAACAGATCCATGTAAAAAACGTTCATCTTCTTCCAGGCGGATAGCCCTGTGGGGGATCCTTACAGCCTTGGCTCTGGTACTGGGGTATGTGGAATCTCTTTTTCCTGTTTATCTGGGGGCTCCGGGAGTGAAGCTGGGATTAGCAAACCTGGTGACGGTCACAGGGCTTTATTGCCTGGGATTCAGGGATACGGCGATGATCAGCGTGGTACGCGTCTGTCTGTCCGGATTTCTGTTCGGCCCTCCCTCAGCGATACTGTTCGGCCTTTTCGGGACAGCCTTCAGCCTTTGCGCGATGGCCCTTGGCAGGCGTTTTCATTTCTTTGGAATGGTCGGGATCAGCATTTTGGGAGGCGTTATGCATAATATTGGCCAGTTTTTGATAGCTGCCCTGGTAGTAAACAATTTTGGCGTATTTACCTATCTTCCCGTTCTTTTAGCAGCTGGATGCGGGGCAGGGGCGGCGATTGGCGCGGCCGGAGGGATCCTGGTGAGCCGGATTGGGCGGTTTGTGGGATAAAAATCGGAAAACTCGTAACAGTTCAGCCAACCATCTTCTTGTCCGTTTGAAACGGACAAGAAGCATTAGGGGTCTGCCCTATGAAGATTCAGACAGGAAAATGATCATGAAAACAAGCTTTCAACCCATTTTCCTGCCTGAATCTTCGCATGGCTGAACTGATATGTAATGACTTTTGTCAAGAGGTAAACTGCAAAAATCACCACAA
>CABQJX010000132.1 GCA_902464595.1 uncultured Lachnoclostridium sp.
TTGCGCGAACAACAGCAACCAGACAGTCTTCTTTCATTCTTGCTAAAACTTGTTCCTTCTTCATCTTTATTCTCCTTTTCTTATGATTCGCATATGCGAATAACTTTCATAATTACGATTCTATACTTGAATTGTAATCGCTTCCGCCCGATTTGTCAACCGCAATCTGAGGGAATTTCTGCTGATTTGCAACAGTAACCTGTAAGTTCGGCCGCCTGACAGGTTTTCCCTATACATCAGGCCGGATATACCCCAAAAGCCGCGAGAGGGAAGCTGCCTTTTCCCGGACCAATACTCCTAAAGCATCGTAATCCTCTGTAGGCTTATAGAGGCTGGAAACACTGATCGCCCCCATAACGCTTCCATCCTGACCGAAAACAGGGGCTCCCACACATTCCATGTGTTCCTCCAGCTCCCTTGCGTCAAAGGCGTATCCCTTTTCCCGGACACGCTCCAGCTCCGCTTCCAGCTCACTCAGGTTCTTGATGGTGCGCTCCGTATATAATTTAAAGGAAATACGGGACAGCACCTCTTTTCTGTCCTCCTCCTCTGTGTAAGCCATAATGGCTTTTCCCAGAGAGGTACAGTAAACCGGGTTCTTAGTCCCCACAGTTGCCGTTGTAATAATCGGATTTTCCGGCTCAAATTTACAGATATATACAATGGAATCATCGGATCGGATCCCAAAAAATACCGTCTTTCCCACTTCTCTGGAAAAAGCCTTGAGTACTGGATCGATGGTCCCAATAAAATCCAGATTATTGGTGTAGTTGATCCCCACACGGTAGGCGGTCAGCCCGATGGTATACCGCTGCTTCTGTCCCCTCACCACATGGATCATCCCTGTCTGGGCCAGGGTGGTCACAATGTCGTATGCACTGGTCTTTGGCATCTCTAACTTACCGCAGATCTCGTCCAATGTGATCCCATCCGGCTTTTTTGACACAAGCTTTAATATATCCACCGTCCGAAGGGTAGTCCTGTTTAATTTCATATTGCCTCCTGCCCTGCAGCTCAGCCTCGAAAAAAGTCCAAAGGCCCCTGCCTCAATCAATCCGTTGTATCCCCTATTAGGAACATATGCGGCCATACGGATATGCACTTTTGTACGGATATATGTTCTTTATACGGATATACGATTTTTCATCTCCAGTATACACAACATGAAATCAAAATGCAAGGGGCTTCTTTACAGTGTAACTCCCCGCTTGAAAATTGCCATATCATGGAATCCTGCTTCCTCAGACTTCACCTTTTTCCCGGAAGCAACCTGAAGCACATAAGACAGCAGCTCCTGGGCCAGCTCCTCTTTTGTCTGATCCTCCACCATGCGGCCTGCATTGAAATCGATCCAGTTGTCCTTATGGCCTGCCAGCTTCGAGTTGCTGGATATTTTAACGGTGGGCACTGGAGAAGCGAATGGCGTTCCCCGGCCAGTGGTAAACAGAACCATGTGTGCGCCGGACACTGCCAGAGCAGTAGCTGCTACCAGATCATTTCCTGGAGCACTGAGCAGGTTTAAGCCCTTCACCTTCACCGGCTCTGCATATTCCAGAACTCCCTTCACCAGAGCGCTTCCTGACTTTTGGGTACAGCCTAAGGACTTGTCCTCCAGAGTGGTGATCCCGCCCTTCTTATTTCCCGGCGAAGGATTCTCATAGATGGTCTGATTGTGGCTGGTAAAATAATTCTTAAAATTATTGATGAGATCCACTGTCTTATGGAACAGCTCCTCATTGGCACACCGGTTCATAAGAAGGGTCTCCGCGCCGAACATCTCAGGAACCTCAGTAAGGATCGTGGTTCCGCCCTTGCTTACCAAAAGGTCAGAAAAGGCTCCGACAACTGGATTTGCCGTAATTCCGGACAGTCCGTCCGATCCGCCGCACTTCATGCCGATCACCAGCTCGCTGGCATCAATGGCTTCTCTGGAGAAGGTTCCCGCATAAGCGGCCAGCTCCTCAAGAAGCCCCATCGCTGTCTCCATCTCATCCTCTACATCCTGACACTGAAGGAATTTCACCCGGTTCGGATCGTATTCGCCAATATAGTCCATAAGCACAGGAATATTACTGTTCTCACAGCCCAGTCCCAGCACCAGCACACCGCCTGCATTGGGGTGATGGATCATATCAGCCAGAACCTTTCTTGTATTTTCCTGGTCATCTCCCATCTGGGAACATCCATAAGGGTGAGGGAATGCGATCACATCCTCCACTGTACCCTTCACCAGAGACTTGGCCTGAAACTCCAAAGCCTTTGCGACGGAATTGACACATCCTACTGTAGGGATGATCCAGATTTCGTTGCGGATGCCTACTTTTCCGTCCGGCCTGCGATACCCATCAAAGGTCACGTGCTCCTGAGGCTTTACGTCCTCGCCCTGAGGTGCATATTCATAGGAAAGGACATCTCCTAAAGCAGTCTTTACATTGTGTACATGAACCCAGCTTCCCTCAGAAATATCCTCCTTAGCATATCCGATGCGAAAGCCGTACTTGATCACTTCCTCACCTGCCTTTATCTGACGAAGGGCAAATTTGTGTCCCTGGGGAATATCCTCGGTCAGGATAACCTTCTCTCCTGCTGCATCTAACGTCTCTCCTTTGGCAAGGGGACGCAGTGCAACCGCTACATTGTCATTTTCATGGATCTTCACAATATCCTGCATGGCCATCATTCTCCTGTCTTTGTTGTAATCTGTCACATATGGACATTTTTGTAAGTGCTTACATTTATTCTACCTATTTTCTTTTCATAAGTCAATAAAAAACGTTCCCCTGTCTTCAGAAAAATTTTGGAAACATGTTCTGTTTTCAGCCACACAAAACTATTGCATTATTCATTCGGAGTGGGTATAATAGATTTAGCTTGTAAGCGCTTACAGAATGTGAGGTTATTTTATGAATATATACGATGTCTCTGAGCATGCAGGCGTCTCCATCGCCACGGTATCCCGGGTTCTCAACGGCAATCCCAACGTGAGTGAAAAAACCAGGGAAAAGGTGCTTCGGGTCATGGACGAGTTGGGCTACACTCCCAACATTTTTGCCAGGGGACTGGGGTTAAATACCATGCGCACCATTGGCATTATGTGCTCCGATTCCTCCGATCCATATCTGGCCAATGCGATCTATTATTTGGAACAGGGACTCCGTTCCCACGGTTATGATGCAATTTTGTGCTGTACCGGATATGATCTGGAAGCAAAACAAAAATATTTTGACCTTCTCCGCTCCAAACGGGTAGACGCTATGATCCTGGCCGGCTCCAAATTTATCGAAATGAGGCCCAAAGACAATGCCTATCTGATCGATGGCGCAAAGGACATTCCTGTTATGCTGGTAAACGGCTTTTTAGAGGGAGAACATATCTACAGCACCGTCTGTGATGACCATGCTGCCGTATATGGAGCCGTATCCCAGCTGATCCACTCCGGATGCCGCCATATCCTCTATGTGTATACCAGCCATTCTTACAGCGGGCTCAACAAGCTGGCAGGCTACAAGGATGCATGCAGGGAACACGGCATTGATCCGGATCCCAGTATGATCCGTCAGTGTCCCAAGGACATAGCCGCAGCCAGAGAACTGTTTTTATCCCTTCACAGGGAGGGGATCCTCTTTGACGGGGTGGTGGCTTCAGACGACTCCCTGGCAGTGGGTGCAGTAAAGTATGCCCATGAAGCAGGGATCTCCATACCAGAAGATCTTTCCATCATCGGTTATAACAATTCTCTCCTTTCCCGATGTACGGATCCTGAGATCACGTCCATCGACAGCAAGGTGGAAGCGCTCTGCGCTACTACCATCAACACTCTCATGGGGGTTTTCAGCGGCGTAAATGTCCCAAGCCGGACTACCATCGCCCCTGATCTCATAAAAAGAAAAACCACAAATTTCTAAGGAGGTTTCATACAATGAAAGCATTTATGGACAAGGATTTCTTATTATCCACAGACATGGCAAAAACCCTGTACCACGACTTTGCAGAGAACATGCCGATCCTGGACTACCACTGCCACATCAATCCCCAGGAGATTTATGAAGACCGTAAGTTTGATAATATCACCCAGGTATGGCTGGGCGGCGATCACTACAAATGGCGTCAGATGCGCTCCAACGGCGTAGATGAAAAGTATGTGACCGGCGACAGTACAGACAGAGAGAAGTTCCAGGCTTGGGCTGAGACTATGCCAAAACTGATCGGAAACCCACTGTATCACTGGAGCCATCTGGAATTAAGAAAATACTTCGGCTACGAGGGATATTTAAACGGAGATACTGCTGAAGAAGTATGGAATCTGTGCAACGCAAAGCTGCAGGAGGATTCCATGACCGTCCGCAACCTGATCCGTCAGTCCGGCGTAACTCTCATCTGCACCACTGATGATCCTGTAGACACCCTGGAATGGCACAAGAAGATCGCTGAGGACGACAGCTTTGAGGTACAGGTGCTTCCTGCATGGAGACCTGACAAGGCATTAAACGTAGAAAAGCCAACCTTTGCTGCCTACATTGACCAGCTTTCCAAAGTAAGCGGCATTGAGATTAAGGATTTTGCTTCCTTAAAGGCTGCTCTGTGCAACCGTATGGACTTCTTCGCTTCCATGGGCTGCTGCGTATCTGACCATGCGTTAGAGTATGTTATGTATGCTCCTGCCACAGATGCAGAGGTTGATGCGATCCTTGCAAAGGGATTAAAGGGAGAGGCTGTCTCCAAAGAGGAGGAGTTAAAATATAAGACAGCATTTATGCTGTTTGTTGCCCGCCAGTACTGTGAAAGAGGCTGGATCCTGCAGATGCATTACGGCTGCAAGAGAGACAACAATGCTTATATGTTCGAGCAGCTGGGCCCTGATACTGGATTTGACTGTATCAACAACTACGCTCCAAGCGCACAGATGGCTGATTTCCTGAACGCTTTAAGCGCTACCAATGAGATCCCTAAGACAATCCTCTACTCCTTAAATCCATGCGATAATGCTGCCATCGGTACGATCATCGGCTGCTTCCAGGAGAAATTCCCAGGAAAGATCCAGCAGGGTTCCGCTTGGTGGTTCAATGACCACAAAGTGGGCATGATCGATCAGATGACTTCCCTGGCAAACTTAGGATGCCTGGGCAACTTTGTAGGAATGCTTACGGATTCCAGAAGCTTCCTTTCCTACACCAGACATGAGTATTTCCGCCGGATCCTCTGCAATCTCTTAGGCGGATGGGTAGAGAACGGCGAATATCCGGCAGACATGAAAGCGCTGGAGAACATTGTAAAAGGAATCTGCTACAACAATTCCGTGAAATACTTTGGTTTCAAGCTGGATGAGGTAAAATAATATAACCGTTCAGCATGCATAACTGGCCAGACTGGCTGCAAAGCTCCATGGCCGCAAAAATGCGTCCCTTGGCTCCGGTACAGATGTCCGGAGCCAGGGGACGCCCTTTATTTCCTCGTTTTCGGTTTCCCTGCCTTTTCCCTATCTTTCTATATAATGTTTTACCGCCGCATTCGCCTTTTCAGTCACTTTTTCTTCTTCAATGCCTATAAGCCTACCTTCCTGCACTACGACCCGTCCATTCACCACCGTGTAGTCCACCGCACCCTTGAGCCCCACAGTGCACAGCATAGAACGAAAATCAAATTGGGTTCCCACCAGCTCCAGACGGTTTTCATTTACCAAAAAGAAATCAGCAGCCATTCCCAATGCAATGGATCCCAAATCTTTACGCCCTAAAAGCTCTGCGCTCCCCCTGGTGGCCATCTTTAAAAGCTCATACCCACTGGGAGCCTGATTGCTGCTGTTTAACCGGTGGAGCAGATAGGCTACACGCAATTCCTCCAGCAAATTAGAACCGTCGTTGCTGGCAGAGCCATCTACCGCCAGCCCCACCGGGACTCCCAATTCCAGCATAAGGGGAATCTTAGCGATACCGGAGGAAAGCTTCATATTGGATATAGGGCAGTGGGCCACTCCCGTCTTTGTCTCAGCAAGATAAGCCACCTCCTCATCTGTAAAATGGATACCGTGGGCATACCAGACATCCTCGCCTACCCAGCCGAGACTTTCCATGTACTCCAATGGACGCATATGGAAATGGCTCAGTGTATACTGTTCTTCATCTTTTGTCTCAGCCAAATGAGTGTGAAGCCTCACATGAAGCTTTCTCGCCAGCTTCGCAGATTCCCGAAGAAGTTCTCCGGAAACGCTGAAGGGAGAACAAGGAGCCAGAGCAACCTGGCGCATAGAATACAGGGAAGGATCATGAAATTTTTTCACAGCCTCCTCGGAATCTGACAAAATCTGATCCACAGACTGTACCACACAATCAGGCGGAAGCCCTCCGTCCTTTACGCTCAAATCCATACTTCCCCTAGTTGCATGAAAACGCATCCCCAAGTCGTCTGCGGCCGCAAACTGGGCATCCAAAATCCCCGTCTCCCTTCCCTTAGGAAAGACATAATGATGATCCAAACAGGTGGTACAGCCTGTTTTCAACAGCTCCCCCATTCCGGTGAGAGAGCTGTAATAAGTTACATCCTCATCCACATGTTTCCATATTTCATATAATGTTTTCAGCCATGGAAAAAGCTCCATGTTCTGTACCTGCGGTAAATTTCGACTGAATGTCTGATACAGGTGATGATGGGTATTGATCAATCCCGGATACATCACCATATTAGATCCATCGATCACTTCATCCGCTGTCATTGTCTCCTGCCCAATGGCAGAGATCACTCCATCCTGCACCATCACATTCACATTCTCCAGAACCCGGTCGTCTGTGTCACATGTCACAAGATGTCTTACGTTTTTTACAAGTAATGTTTTCATCCTACTTGCCTCCTTCTGCAAAATAATCTGTGTATCATGACTATATGACTGGTATACTGCTGACATGATGTGCATTGAAAGGCCAGCTATGTTTTAGACAGCGATATAGAATATGATCTTGTCAAAGAACTGTTTTATCCCATTGGCCGCATAGCGGCCTTTACTATTATAGCAGGCTGCATCCTATTCCTTCAATGGGCATCATCCCAAATTAAATGCTGCTTTTTTATGCATACCTGACAAATATCAAAAACAAAAATACTGCTGTCCAACGGTATAAAACCGTTGAAACAGCAGCATTTTTGTACTGTGAGCAGGACGATAAGCCGGGTTATGTCGTTGGATGGCCATCTATCTAGGACT
>CABQJX010000133.1 GCA_902464595.1 uncultured Lachnoclostridium sp.
TATCAAAAAATCCGGACAGGGTGTTCATAATTTATTCATTCATGCGTTTGTCGTGCCATTATATCTGTATTTTTCCATAAAATCAAACACATTTTTCCCACTCAGGACTATATTTTTGTCTAATTTACATAATTCGCACAAGATATGGGAGAGTAAATTTCTTCTCGCCCATATGTTGTAAAATCTCTTTGGAAAAATAAAAGTATTCGGGGTGACTAAACATGTCTCAAAAGTACCTCGCAAAAAGCGCCTGCCCCTGTAATGGCAATCAAAAGAGCTCCAGACAGGATATGAAGCCGCTTTCTCTCCTGTCCGGCCCAGACAGACAGCACATACCATACCAGAAAATAGAAAATCCCCTGTGGAAATAGGGCTGCTAAAAAGGAAATAATTCCCATAACCCCTTTTCGCACGGTAAGGACAGAGAGTACGACCGATAAACTCACACCGCCATAAAAAGTGAGCACTCCAAAGAAAAGGCGGCTGGCCACCGTAAGCCCTACAAGCCACCCTACAAGAACCTCCAGGCTTCTTCTGCGAAACACAAAGGCAAATGCCTCCCATTCCCTCGGCCCCATTCTCTGAAACCCGGACATATCCCAGCCCTGGGACAAAGAGGAGGCTCCCAGAATACAGCTCTGGATCGTAGGGCCTCCAAAAGCAAGAGCGGAGGCAGTTCCGCAGAGGATCCCTGCTGTAAAACAGGCAAGAAGCCAATCCCCATAGGAAAACCTGCTCATTCTGCACCTGAACCAATTTTTTCCCAAAACCACCGCCCCCAGAGGCCGTCCTTTTTTCTACTCTATGTAAGGTTCTGGCTGTTTATACGCCCTTTTTTCCTGCCAGCTCGTCCGCTTTGTCCAGGGAGCGGTATTTTCTGGCATAAGCCATGATCGCTGCAATGGTCTTTCCATCGGTGATCTGCCCGGTATAGATCATCTCCTCTAATTCCTCCAGCGTACAGGGAACCACATTGATGACCTCGTCCTCGTCCAAATGCTGATGGGAAGGGATCAGATGATGGGCCACAAAAATATCAATCGCTTCATCGCAAAAAGCTACTGTAGTAGTCAGGCTCATAAGATATTCTAACTGTTCTTTGGAATCCACCCGGTATCCAGTCTCCTCCTCCAATTCACGGAAGGCGCACTCTGCCTTCGGCTCTGCCGGATCATCCAGCTTTCCTGCCGGGATCTCAAGGGTATAACGATCCAAAGCGTTGCGGTACTGGCGCACCATAAGGATCCTTCCGTCATCTGCCACAGGAAGAACAGCGGCAGCGCCGTCGTGGTGGATAAAATCCCACTTTGCCCTATGCCCGTTGGCCAAAACGGTATCCTCATAAATTTTCAGGATATTTCCTTCATATTTCAGCTGGCGGTCCAAACGGATCACCGGGATCTCCTGCTCTTTCTTTTCCTCTGTTCCCATTTTATCCTCTCCTTCTTCTTTCATTCCGTTCCGTATCCTTTTCTGATCCCGGAGCCTATTTCATTTTCTGGGTCTTCTCATAACAGGCATCCCCTGCCTTGATCACCGCATTCCGCAGGCCGTGTTCCTCTAACGCTGACACCCCTGCAATGGTGGTTCCCCCAGGGGAGCATACCTCATCCTTTAGCTGGCCGGGATGCTTTCCTGTCTCCAGGACCATCTTCGCACTCCCCAATACGGTCTGGGCTGCCATAGCGTAAGCTGTCTTTCTGGGAAGACCATACTTCACGCCGCTGTCCGCCAATGCCTCAAT
The DNA here is from genome assembly GCA_902464595.1 of uncultured Lachnoclostridium sp. GTDB lineage: Bacteria > Bacillota > Clostridia > Lachnospirales > Lachnospiraceae > Enterocloster. Next base: position 1,745 of record CABQJX010000133.1, read on the forward strand.
AAACATATAAACATACGCCGGAGAGCAGCCGCTGACACATCCCACCGCATCCATGAGACGCTCCTCCACCAGCTCCACCCGTCCGCAGCACTGGAAGATCCGGCATATCATCAGCCTTTCTTCCTCTGTGTATTCCTGTTTTCCAAATGCCAGGCCGGTCATTCCCTCTCCCAGCATCGCTGGCGTATTGGGCATGGCCCGCACCACCCTCACATTTCCTCCCAGCCGCGCGGTCAGATCCTCTATGGATGCACCGGGAGCCAGGGATACGATCACCTGGTCATGTCTTACCGTTCCCCGGATCTCATCAAATACCGGATCAAAATACTGGGGTTTTACTGCCAGGATCAGATACTTCACTTCCCCGGCACACGCTGCATTGGAGGAGGCGAAGGGAACATTTGTCTCTTTCTTTACCTTTTCCATGGTTTCCCTGTGAGCTGCTGTAAATACCATATCCTCCGGCTGCATTTCCTTGAGAAGTCCCTTTAAAATGGCCTTTCCCATATTTCCCATTCCGATCAGGCCGATCTTTGCCATGATTCTTCCTCCTTGACAGACAGGCGCGCCCCCGAAGCCCTGCACAGACAGGATCCCGAAAGCACGCCCTCCTTTTCTCTTTATCTTAACTGAATTTCTTCAAAATATCACAGAAATCAAAGGTTGCAAAATAATCCCTCGGAGTCTCGGCCCTGCGGATCATCTCCACCGTTCCATCCTCCTTTAACAAAAGCTCTGCACACTTTAATTTTCCGTTATAATTATATCCCATGGCAAAGCCGTGAGCCCCTGCATCGTGAATGAACAGAAGATCTCCCTTTACAATCTCCGGCAGCCTGCGGTCAATGGCAAATTTATCATTGTTTTCGCATAAGGATCCCACTACATCGTAAAGGTGTGTACCGGGCGCCTCCTCCTTGCCCATAACGGTAATATGGTGGTATGCACCATACATGGCAGGACGCATCAGGTTCACCGCACAGGCGTCCACACCGATATACTCCTTATAGGTGTGCTTCTCATGGACAGCCTTTGTCACCAGAGCCCCATAAGGCCCCATCATAAAGCGGCCCAGCTCCGTACAGAGGGCCACGTCTCCCATACCGGCAGGAACCAGGACTTCCTCATAAACCTGCCTTACGCCTTCCCCGATCTGTAAAATATCGTTAGGCTCCTGATCCGGACGGTAAGGGATCCCGATTCCTCCGGACAGATTGATAAATGCAATATGGGCTCCCGTTTCCTCGTGAAGCCTTACAGCCAGCTCAAAGAGAATCTTCGCCAGCATAGGATAATATTCATTGGTCACCGTATTGCTGGCCAAAAATGCGTGGATCCCAAAATTCCTTGCTCCCTTTTCCTTCAGGATGCGGAACGCCTCAAAAATCTGATCCTCCGTCATGCCGTACTTGGAGTCGCCCGGGTTATCCATAATATCATTGCTGATCTTAAAGAGTCCCCCCGGATTGAAGCGGCAGCTGATGGTCTCCGGGATATATCCCAGAGTTTCTTCCACGCACTGGATATGGGTAATATCGTCCAGGTTGATGATGGCCCCCAGCTTCTCGGCGTATGCAAACTCCTCCAAAGGCGTATCATTAGAGGAAAACATAATATCATGGCCGGAAAAACCGCAGGCTTCCGACATCATAAGCTCTGTAGCTGAGGAACAGTCCGTACCGCATCCCATTTCCTTTAACAGCTTTAAGAGAAAGGGATTGGGGGTTGCTTTCACCGCAAAATACTCTTTATACCCAGGGTTCCAGGAAAAAGCCGTTTTTAACCGTCGTGCATTCTCCCGGATCCCCTTCTCATCATATAGGTAAAAGGGAGTTGGATATGTTTTCTCGATCTCCCTCAACTTTTCCAGTGTCACAAATGGTCTTTTATCCATAGCTGTCCTTCCTCTTTCGTCCTTAATCGATGTTGATCACCCTCATAATGTTGGTCTGGGTAGCCGCCTCATGGCGTCTTGCATAAGTAACCACGCCTGCGGTGATCACTGCCAGCTCGCCGGAGGATACCAGCTTCCGTGTCTTTAACTCCTCCACAGAATTTTCAATCAGCTCGTCTGTGGACTCAGCACGTCTGGACCAAACAGGGATAACCCCCCACTGAAGCTGCATCTGGCGTACCGTAGCCGTGCTGGGAGACATTCCGATGATCCTTGCCCCCGGTCTCCACTTTGACAGCATCTGAGTGGTAAAGCCAGTGATGCTGGGTGCAATGATCACATCTGCGTGAAGGTCATGGGCGGTGGACACGGATGCAAAGCATACTGCATTGGATACATTGCGCATATTCTGCTCGCTGACCTGTCTCTGGCGGTATCCCGCATAGTCCAGATGGGACTCTGTCTCTGCCACGATCGAAGCCATCATCCTAAGTGCCTCCACCGGATATTTTCCCATAGCCGTCTCTCCGGAAAGCATCACAGCATCCGTACCGTCATAAACTGCATTGGCCACATCTGTGACCTCTGCTCTGGTAGGTCTTGGATTGCGGATCATGGAGTCTAACATCTGGGTTGCTGTGATAACGATCTTACATGCCTCATTACACTTGCGGATGATCTGTTTCTGGATATGAGGAACCTGGGCTGCAGGGATCTCCACTCCCATGTCTCCTCTGGCCACCATGATGCCGTCTGCTGCCTCAATGATGGCATCCAGATTCTCAATTCCCTCTGCATTCTCGATTTTGGCGATCACCTTGATGGAGGATCCTGCCTCCTCTAACATTTCTTTAATTTCCAGGATGCAGTCTGCGGTTCTGACAAAGGAAGCGGCGATAAAATCAAATCCCTGCTTGATACCAAAACGGATGTCCTCTTTATCTTTATCCGTAAGAGCCGGAAGCTTGATCTTTACATTGGGAACGTTCACGCCTTTCTTTTCCCCCAGCTCTCCGCCGTTGATCACCTCACAGACAATATCGGTATCCTTTACGGACTTTACCTCCAGCTCAATCAGGCCGTCGTCGATCAGGATCCTGTTTCCTGCTGACACATCCTCGTTCAGCCCGCTGTAGTTAATATGGGTGATCGTCTCATCTCCCACTACCTCCCTGGTAGTCAGGGTATAGATCTGTCCCTCCGTCAAGGACACCTTGCGGCCCTCCTTTAACACACCGGTACGGATCTCAGGCCCTTTGGTATCCAAAAGAGCTGCTACCGGAATATCTAATTCCTTGCGCACCTCTTTTAACAGCTCCAGGCGGCTTAAATGCTCATCATAATCTCCGTGTGAAAAGTTAAAACGGGCTACGTCCATACCATTCTTGGCAAGCCCGCGCATAATATTCCTGTCATTGGTATTGGGGCCCATGGTGCAGATGATCTTTGTCTTTTTCATGTTCAATCCTCCATATAAGTTGTAAGACCAGGTATAACCTGTAAGTGTAACGGGTGCATGAAACAGATCGGATTATGATTTGGGGGAATCCGATTTTTTTACATGCTGATGTGTATATAAATGATCCATGCAGTATTCATAACTGCCTTCACATTTAGAACAATAGCGGAACTCCATTCCGGGGCTCTCCTCGTCCGTCCTTCCACAGACCGCGCATTTATGGCGGGCACGGCTTACCGGACGCATCGTCTGGGCCTTAAAATCCTGCCTGCGCTTCACCTCTTTGGGACTGTATTTCCTAAAATCCCTCGTCATCAGGAAAAAGATGATAAAATTAGCCATGGAAAGGAAAATAGCGATGCGGTCCGCCATCCCTCCGTAAACAAATCCGAAGACCAAGAAGAAGGCGTCGAACAGAGCCAGCCATTTGGCCTTTACTGCCAGGATGAAATAAATATAAAAATATTCTTCAGGAAATGTAACCGCATAAGCCAGGAAAATGGATAAGGTTAAATAATAGGTGTTCAAATGCATCTCCCATCCAAAAAGGAAATACACAAGAAACTCTGCCAGTATGATACCGATAACTCCCATAAAGAAAAATACATTGAACCGGAATGCGCCCCAGACAGCCTCCAGGGAACGGCCCAGGGAATAATACATGAGAGCCGCAAAAATGATCCAGAAGGGGCTTAAGGTAGGCGGATAAAGGAGAAAGGTAAACAAACGCCATATCTCGCCGTGAAGGATAGCCTCCGCGTCCAAACTCAAATAGCTCATAAAAAACCCTGGATCCATGTACATCATGGCAAAGCCTACAGCGTACATGATAATGATATAATACATCAGATTGTGGATAGCATACCGTCCAAACCGCTGTTCCATTTTACGAAAAAATTTCATTCTATCCTTCCTTTTCTAATCCTTCTATTAAAACAGATCCTTCTTATTAAATATATAAGCCACCACCAGGGACAGGATCAGAGTAAGCCCCAGGACGATCCAGAAGCCGTATGGGCTGTTGGCAAAGGGCATGCCGCAGGAATTGACGTTCATTCCATAAAAGCTGGCCACCATCGTGGGGATGGACATTACAATGGTAACTGTGGCCAAAAATTTCATTACAATGTTCAGATTGTTTGAGATCACAGAGGCTACAGTTCCCATGGTTCCGCTCAGAATGCCGCTGTAAATATTGGCCATCTCGATGGCCTGCTTATTCTCTATGATGACATCCTCCAAAAGATCTGTATCCTCCGGGTATTTTTTTATCTTTTCAATGCGGAGCAGACGCTCCAAAACCACCTCATTGGAACGAAGGGAGGTGGTAAAGTATACCAGGGACTTTTCCAGCTCCAAAAGCTCGATCAGCTCCTCGTTTCTCTGGGCCCGGTGGAGCTTACGCTCGATCACCTCGCTCTTTTTGTCAATAATACGCAGGTATTGAAGGAACTGGGTAGCATTTTTATAAAGGATCTGCAAAATAAAACGGGTTTTCATAAATGTATGGAAATCCCGTACACGGCCGTCCATAAAGGAGGTAAGCACCGGCGTCTCCTCCAGACAGACGGTAATGATCACGTCCTTTGCCATGATAATGGCCAAAGGAATGGTGACAAACCAATCCTTTCCGTTGCGCTCCTCGATGGAAGGAATGTCCACCAGGATCAGACTGTAATCGTCCTCCACCTCAATACGGGAGCGCTCCTCCTCATCCAGAGAGGCCCGCAGATGGTCGGGATCAATCTGATAAGCATCGGCAATGTCGATGATCTCCGAAGCGGTGGGATTGGTCAAGGCGATCCAGCTTCCGGGCTGCATATCCTCTTTTTCATGCATTACACCGTCTTCTGTCTTAAAAATCCGTATCATGCGGCTTCTCCCCCCCATTTTGAATAATTGTAACAGTTCAGCCATGGGAAGGTTCAGACAGGAAAATGGGTTGAAAGCGTGTTTTCATAATCATTTTCCTGTCTGAATCTTCATAGGGCAGACGCCCAACGCTTCTTGTCCGTTTTAAACGGACAAGAAGATGGTTGGCTGAACTGATATGTAATGACTTTTGTCAAGAGGTAAACTGCAAAAATCACCACAA
>CABQJX010000134.1 GCA_902464595.1 uncultured Lachnoclostridium sp.
TGGGCGAAGGTGGATTCGAACCACCGAAGGCAGTGCCAGCAGATTTACAGTCTGTCCCCTTTGGCCACTCGGGAATTCGCCCATGCTGTTTACAAGCAGTGATTATAGTATCATAAATGCAGAGAAAAATCAAGAGGTTTGAGGAGAAAGTTTTTGGTTTCTTTTACTTTTTTTCGTGCATCATCAAAGGCATCATTAGGTGGTGGATCATAATCTCATAAGCCTTTGGGCCATCTCCGGCTTTTAGGGCATCGAGATACTGACGGTGTTCCTCTACGGTTCCCTGGCTGCGCCCCTCAGCAGTAAGGGCATCTTGGGAAGTAAGACGTATCAGATACAAAAGCCGTTGGAAGACCTGATTAAATTCATCATTCCCCATATAGTCTACCAAAAGAAGATGAAAGTGATGGTCGCACTCAATAAAATTTTCTAATCCATGTTCCTGTTTCAATGCTGTTTCCATACCAGAAAGAGTTTCTTCAAGATTTTGGATTAGTTGTTTTCCTTTTTCCGTCTTAACTTGAGCAGCAATCTGGTTGGTACAGAAGCCTTCAATCGCACATCGAATTTCGATACTGTCCTTCATATCTTTTTCATTTAGCTGCCGGATCATAAACCCTTTGCTGGGAATAATGGTGATATAGCCATCCTGACTTAAACACTGGAGGGCTTCCCTCATGGGCGTGCGGGAAATACCGATGCGGGCAGACAGTTTTGTCTCAGAATAAAGCTGTCCCGGTTCTAGTTCACCGGACAAAATACTGTTTTTAATAGAATCATATGCCTGCATCTGAAGAAAACTTTTTTCTTTCATATCCTACCTTCTTTAAAATAATCTCAAGAATTCTTATCATTCATCTTAAGTCAAAGAGGCTTGTCTGTCAAGATTCCCTTGTTTGGGTTTTATCCCAGGGGCTCTGATGAGATTCTTAAAATAACATAGATATATATTTTTTCCTGAAAAAAATACACAAAAATATCGTTAAAAATTTGTCTATTATGTTGCTTACAGGAATCTTGACAGTATACCGATATGCCGGTATACTGGTATACAGATAAACAAAGCACCATGAATGGAGTTGGTGCAGTTGGTTTTACAGAAAACATAGTTTAAGGAGGAAACAAAAATGTGTGTTTATGAAATGGGAAATTTAAGAGTTGTTGATCTGTCCAAGATTTTGGATCCAGCTACAGAGAGCAGAAGATGCCATCTGTTCCGTTTTAATACAGGAGGACCAATCCCGGATTATCATACCAATATGGATCTGATGAGCCATCTGGGAACCCATTGCGAGTGTCCTTATCATCATGATGATAATTGGCCATCTGCTGCAGAATTACCTTTAACTACATTTTTAGGCCGTGCTGTGTATGTTGATTTCAAGGAGACAGTTGCAAAGAGAGGGCACATTACAGCTGCTGATCTGGATCGGGAAGCTGGGAAAGTAAAAGAAGGAGATATTGTAATTATTGATTCCTCTTATAAGCTGTATCCCTTTACCCCGGATACGAACACAGAAAAGGATCAGCGTCTTCTGGTAGGAGCTGAGAGCGCCCAGTGGTTTAAGGATCACAAGGTAAAAGCAGTTGGTTTTGGCGATGGCGTTTCTATCGAAAACTGCAATGAGGATGTAAAGCCTTTCCATGATATACTGATGGCTGAAAATATTGTATTCCTTGAAGTGCTGAGAAACTTAGAGCAGTTGAAGACAGATGTATTTTTCATGAGTTATTCTCCGCTTCCAATTATAGGACTTGACTCCAGCCCTGTGCGCGCCTATGCTATTGAAGGCCTGGCTGAATTTTCAAACTAGGAAAAGACAGACAGAAAAATAAGCTTCTGTAAGCATAAGGAGAGATTATGAGAATTGCAGTGATCGGCGCAGGGGCGATGGGTTCTATCTATGGAGGTCATCTTTCCCAGCACAATGAAGTCATTTTAGTAGATACCAATCAAGGGACAGTAGAGCAGATACGCAGTCAGGGACTTTTTATTGATGAACAGGGGACGACGAACGGTTATCACCCAGGAGCTGTCTGCCATACAAAACAGGAAAAGCCGGCAGATTTGGTAATCTTGTTTGTAAAGGCATTATTTTCCAGAACTGCGCTGGAAGAAAATCGTTCCCTTATCGGCCCGGATACCCGTTTGATGACCCTTCAAAACGGAGCTGGGCATGAGGCTTTGTTAAGTGAATTTGTGAGCGAGGATCGTATTATCATCGGAACGACAGAGGACAACGGTGCGGTTCTTGCTCCCGGACATGTGAGGCGCGGGGGAACAGGAGTTACGAATGTAGGAATGCTGACTGAGGATCGGGAGGGATTTTTGCCAAAGATTAAGAAAAATTTTGATCGCTGCGGCTTTGAGGTGAGGATTCACGAGAATATCCAGTATCTGATCTGGGATAAGCTTTTTACTAACGTATCATTAAGTGCTCTGACAGGCATCCTCCAGGTAGATATGGGGTACATTGCTGCTGATGGGTGTGCCTGGAAGCTGTGCCGGCAGCTGATTCACGAAACAATACAGACTGCCGCTGCTGCAGGGCTTGTCTTTGACGAGGAGGCAGTAACGGAAAAGGTGCGAAAAACATCCTTAAACAACCCAAATGGCTGTACATCCATACGGGCGGATTTAAGAGACGGAAGAAAGACAGAAGTAGATACCATCAGCGGCGCTGTTGTGCAGGCTGCGAAAAAGTATCACGTGGAAGTGCCGGGACATGAATTTGTTGTAGGTCTGGTACATGCCATGGAGGGGAGAAAATAACAGGAGGAACGGGAATATGATCTTTTCATCAATTAAAAATGGGGACACATTTGAGTCTTATCCCCAAGCAATCCAAACCGCACTTGACTATTTAAAAAGTCATGATTTTACAGCCATGGAGCCAGGAGTATATGAGATCCAGGGAAAGGAGATCTATGCTCAGGTATTTGATGCGGTAACAGTAGAAGCAGACACAAAGAAAGCAGAATCCCACGAGAAATTCCTGGATGTACAATTCCTTGTTTCCGGAAGAGAGCGCCTTGGATTTACTAAGAACACAGGAAATTATAAGGTGGCAGAGCATATTAAAGAGAGAGATCTTATTTTTTATGAGTCCGTAGAGGATGAGGGCTGGATCGAATCACGTCCTGGATGCTTTTGCGTATTTTTCCCATCTGATATTCACCGTCCAGAGTGTATTTCCGGTGAATCAGCAAAGCTGCGCAAGGTAGTAGTTAAAGTCAGCACAGATCTTCTGTAGCGCATCCAGGAGGAATGGGTATGTTTAAGAAAATATGGATGACAGCAGGGATTTTGTGCATGGCAGGGCTTTTGTCTGCCTGTGGAAGGCATGAGGATCAGAAGGTTACAGAGATCCGCGTAGCATTTAACCAAAATGAAAATCATCCCCAGTATTTGGCAATGAAACATTTGGGAGAAAAGTTTGAAGAAGCTACAGACGGCAGATACCATATGACGATTTATCCAAACGGTGTTTTGGGAGAACAGGGGGCAATGGCGGAATTTATCCGTACAGGAGCCCTCCAGATGGCGATTGTTCCATGCAGTGTGCCGGAGGGATACGACGAGGATTTTGCGATTGTAGGAGCTCCTTATCTCTATGACAATATCGACCATCTGGGAAATACAGTAACCAGCGGTGTATTTGATGAATTGTTTGCTTCCACGGAAAAATATAAATTCCGTGTTATGACTGTCTACACAGCGGGAGAGAGAAATGTGTATGCCAAGAAACCCATTGAATCCGCTGAGGATTTGAAAGGAATGATCATACGCGTAAATGACAGCCCTACTTATGTGGAAATGGCAAAGCTGATGGGTGGAAACGGAAGCGTTATGGCTCAGTCTGAGGTTTATACGGCTCTTCAGCAGGGAGTTATCGATGCGGCTGAAAACAGTGAGCTGGTGTACCGCGATTTTAAAAACTATGAGGTAGCGCCTTATTACGCCTATACACGCCATATTGTCCATCCGGATGTAGTGCTTGCTAGCACTGCTTTCCTGAACTCTATGAGTCAGGAAGACCGGGCAATCTTTGAGCAGTTAATACTGGAATCCTCGAAGGAGGAGTTTGCTGTCTTTAAGGAATCCATTGAGCAGGCGAAGAAGGATACAGAAGCAGCAGGCGCACAGTTCTGCTATCCCGATACAGAGGAATTGAGAGAACGCTGTCTGCCCCTTTTGGAGCGGATTGCCAATCAATCTGAGATGACAAAGAAAATTTATGCGGATGTAACCGCGCTGAGAGAGGGGGGCCAATAATGAAAACATTCAAGCAAGCATTGGATCGCTTCCTTACCTTTGTATGTATTACTGATTTTATCGCTATGGTATTGCTGACTACTTACCAAGTAATCGTGAGATACATATTCAAAAGCCCCAGCAGCGTCAGTGAGGTGCTGACCCGCTACTGTTTTGTGTGGCTGATCCTTCTGTCCGCAACGTATGTGTTTGGACAGAGAGACCATATCTGTATTACTTTTATCAAAGATAAACTGACTGGAGGAGCTAAAAAGGCATTAGAAGCCCTGGGTGAGGCGGTTGTGATCTTGTTTTCCGCTTTGATCCTGGTATACGGCGGAAGCGTGATCACTACTATGAATATGCTCCAGTACGATTCCATTTTAAAGATTCCCACAGGGGCAGTTTACAGTATTATTCCTGTCTGTGGTGTGCTGATTATTTTTTACAGTATTTACAATCTGTGTGAGATTTTAAAGAAAGAAGAAGGGGGAATGTAAGCGATGTCAATTGCGGTTCAAGTAGCCATTGTGATGGTGGTATTGCTGGTAGTGCTGTTGGCAGCGGGTGTGCCCATTGGAGTGGGAATTGGTCTTTCCTCCGCTGTTTCTATGATCTGCATGCTGCCAGGAAATGTTGCTTTTGCAACATCTGCTCAGCGGATTTTTGCAGGATCTAATTCGTTTTCACTGATCGCGATCCCGTTTTTTATCTTGGCAGGAAATATCATGAATAACGGTGGTATTGCACTTCGCCTGGTAAACTGCGCGAAGGTTTTGGGAGGACGGATGCCAGGTTCTCTGGCACAGGCCAATGTGATTGCGAATATGCTGTTTGGAGCTATCAGCGGTTCAGGTGCAGCAGCGGCGGCAGCCATTGGAAGCACCATGGGGCCTTTGGAGGAAGCAGAAGGGTATGACAAGAACTATGCAGCAGCAGTTAATGTAGCTTCAGCTCCTGTGGGAATGCTGATCCCTCCCAGCAACACCATGATCGTTTATTCTACGGTAGCGGGAAGTGTGTCTATTGCAGCTTTGTTTATGGCTGGTTACGTTCCAGGTATTATTTGGGGAATCGGCGTGATCATTTTGGCTACGATCACAGCGAAAAAGCTGGGCTATCGGAGCTCCAGCCAGCTGACCATGGGAATTGTTTTAAAGACATTATGGGAGGCTGTTCCCAGTCTCTTGATGATTGTGATCGTGATCGGAGGCATTTTGTGCGGCGTGTTCACTGCTACAGAGGGATCTGCCGTTGCCGTTGTGTATGCAACCTTGCTGTCTCTGATTTATGGCTCCATTAAATTAAAGGATATTCCAAAAATCGTTTTGGATTCCGCTAAGATTACGGGAACCATTACTTTTATGATCGGACTCTCCTCGATTATGTCCTGGGCCATGGCTTTTACGGGTATCCCGGATATGGTAGCCAATGCTGTTTTAAGTATTACAGATAACAAATTTGTGATCCTGCTCCTGATCAACATAATCTTATTGTTTGTGGGAACATTTATGGATCCCACTCCGGCAATTCTGATCTTTACTCCTATTTTCCTGCCGATCTGTACAAGCCTGGGAATGAGTGCAGTACAGTTTGGTATTGTCCTCTGCTATAACCTGTCTGTGGGAACGATCACTCCTCCCGTTGGAACGATTTTGTTTACAGGATGTAAGGTGGGAGGAGTAACGATCGAAAGTGTGATCCGCCATCTTCTTCCGTACTTTGGCGTCATTATTATCGGGCTGCTTCTGGTGACTTATATACCAGCTTTGTCTATGGCTCTGCCGACTGTATTGGGGCTGGTATAATCTTATAAATTCCTCACAACTCCAAAGATCAGGAGCAATATGGCCATGATCCACAGGATCGCGGTCTGCACCTTAGTAGGAGAAAAGATTCCTTCTTTTATGTACCGAACAGCCATTTGGAGGAATAGGACGACGCCGAAGGGAAGCATGAGAAACAGGGCTTCATTGGCATGGAAGGCCGCAGAAAAATCCAGGCGAAGAAGGGACAGGCACATGCGGCTGACGCCGCAGCCGGGACAGTCTAATCCGGTGATTGTGTGAAAAAGACAGGGAATGATCGGCCCTCCGGCCTGAAAACATAACAACGCATAAAGCAGACTGGCTCCTAAGAGCCAGCCTGCTTTTTTTAACAGGATTTTCAGACGCCTATGCATTTGCAATGTGTTTATTCAGCTCATTCTGAAGAAGGGCGTAAGAAACGATGCCCAATCCGAACAGGCCCAAAAGCAGGTAAGCCACAGGAGCGCTTCCGTGGGGCTCGCCGTGCTGGTCATGGATGGTTTCTACCGCCACACCCATCTGATACATCCAGTAAAGGCCATAGATGCCGCAGGTGACCAGGGTGAGAATGAGAACCATGATACCGCTTGTTCCTGACCGGCCGGAAAGAGAGTTGGTTTCATCATTTAATACCACCATCCAATAAATCTCGTACAGTCCGCAGGTGACCAGGGTAAGCAGGATACATACAATAATACTGCGCTGTTTCATACACAAATCCTCCTAATGTAAAATATCATTTCGATTCTACCATAACCCAAGGGGAGCTGCAAGCACAAACCAGCTTTTATTCACGACATACGCATGAATTGTTTTCCTTCCTCTTTTTCAAAATATCTTGTTTTTA
>CABQJX010000135.1 GCA_902464595.1 uncultured Lachnoclostridium sp.
TTCTTCCTCCGGCAGTTCCCTTTCTGCCAGTGTATAAAACTCATCGCTGGCATGAATAAAATGGGTCTGCCATTTTTCATATATCTTTCTCTGCCAGCTCTCGATCAGGTCAATGACCTCCCCTGCCTCCTCAGGTGTAAAAGGCTCCAGGGGATACAGCCCCTCGCGGTAACGAGAAAGTCCCACAGGAACCACAGATACGCTCTCCATATAGGGAAGATAGGCGGTCAGATCCTCTATGCTCCGGGCTAACTCCGCCCCGTCGTTGACTCCCTTGCACAGCACGATCTGCCCGTTCATAGGCGTCCCCGCCTCATACAAACGGTCAATCATCTCAAGAGCCTTTCCCGCAAACCGGTTATTTAACATCTTACAGCGAAGCTCTGGATTGGTAGTCTGGACAGAAATATTGATGGGGGCCAGCTTAAAACGTATGATCCGTTCTATATCCCGTTCCTTCATATTAGTAAGGGTAATATAATTTCCCTGCAGAAAGGACAGACGGGAGTCATCATCCTTAAAATACAGGGTATCCCGCATCCCAGGAGGCATCTGGTCGATAAAGCAGAAAATACACCGGTTGCAGCAGGTGCGGTAATCGCTCATGAGCCCGTTCTCAAAGGTGAGCCCCAGATCCTCATAATCATTTTCAATGTCAAGCTCCCACTCCTCACCGTCCTGCTTTTGAACCGTGACCGTCATGGAAGGGCTATTTACATAATATTCATAGTCGAATATATCCTCGACTTCCTTGCCGTTGATGGTCAGAAGCACATCCCCTGGCTCCAGCTCCAGCTCCTCTGCAATGGAGCCGGGATCCACCTGGGAAATCCTATGCCCTACCGTTTTCTTCTTCATTTTTCTACCTCTGTTTCTTCTTTATAGCTTCTATCATAGCAAGTTCGGCAATGTTTGTAAATACAAATGTTTTTGTCCAATTTCCCCTTACCCTCTTGACCCCCTCCTGCGGAAATGGTATAAATCATATATGTACCATTTATGTACAATGAAGACAAACCAAAGGAGTAAAGCTATCATGGCTAACAATTTCGTATTTAAGGATTCCCTTCCTGTAGCGCCTTTAAAGATTGCCGCTCTGGAAAGCTGCCGGGATCTGGCTTCCAAGGTAAACGACCATATTGTCCAGTTCCGCCGCAACGACATGGAGGAGCTCATGCGCCGCAAAGAGGATCTGCATTTCCGCGGTTACGATATGGATTCCTATCTTTTAAGCTGCGGCTGCCCCCGTTTTGGTTCCGGAGAGGGCAAAGCGGTCATCAACGAGTCTGTCCGCGGCACAGACGTATTTGTGATGGTAGATGTAATGAACTACAGCATCACCTATACCGTCAGCGGCTACACCAACCATATGTCCCCGGATGACCATTTTCAGGATCTCAAGCGCATCATCGGCACTTGTTCCGCCACGGCCCACAGAGTCAATGTGGTCATGCCTTTCCTGTATGAGAGCCGCCAGCACAAACGCAGCAAACGCGAATCCCTGGACTGCGCTATGGCATTGGAGGAGTTAGCTGCCATCGGAGTCAAGAACATCATCACCTTCGACGCCCATGATCCCAGGGTTCAGAACGCCATCCCCCTGATCGGCTTTGATAACTTTATGCCCACCTACCAGTTCGTAAAAGCATTGTTTAACCATGATTCCCAGATCCGCATCGACAAGGAGCATCTCATGGTCATCAGCCCGGACGAGGGCGCTATGAACCGCGCCGTTTACCTGGCCAACAACCTTGGGGTAGATATGGGTATGTTCTACAAGCGCCGTGACTATTCCCAGGTAGTAGGCGGACGCAACCCCATCGTGGCCCACTAGTTCTTAGGCTCCTCCGTGGAAGGAAAAACCGTCCTCATCATCGATGATATGATCTCTTCCGGTGAGAGTATGCTGGATACCTGCAAGGAGCTCAAGGAACGCAAGGCAGACAAGGTGATCGTATGCTGTACCTTCGGCCTGTTCACCAATGGCCTGGAAAAATTTGACGAGTATTATGACCGGGGCTACCTGGATTATGTTATCACCACCAACTTAAATTACCGTACCCCTGAGCTTCTAAAGAGAGATTGGTATCTGGAAGCTGATATGAGCAAATATCTGGCTGCCATCATTAACACCGTAAACCATGACCGCTCCATCAGCGCTTCCCTGTCTCCTACAGAGAAGATCCAGAAACTGGTCAAAAAACGCCAGAGCGGTGATTACGAATATTTTCAGAAATTAGTGTAACGGTTTCTGGATAGAAGGCTGTTTCCAACAGCAAAACCATTCCATACAAAAGGCACAGCCCTTCCGGATCTGTGATGATTCTTTTCTGACAGAAAGAGTCACGATCCAGCGGAAGGGCTGTATTTTTGTATCAGTTCAGCCCTAAAAAGGCCGCCAGGTTGCCCCTCTCCTCTCCAACGGTCCGGTGGGAAAAGAGCTTATCACTGTTACACATGGTACAGATATTGGTGGTGTGGATATTTTCCTTCCTTAAACCGGACTCCAGAAAAATGATTTCATTGGCCCGCCAGAGATCCGCCTGGTATTTCCCCGGCTTTCTTCCGTTTGTTACCAATTCTTTCCAATAGTAAGGGGCAAAGGCTGCTTTCAATTCCTCTGCCACTTCCTCCCCCACCTCAAAACAGTCCCTGCAAATGCTGGGGCCAATGCAGGCGATCAGATCCTCTGCCCTGCTTCCGAAGGCTTCCTCCATGGCCCTGACCGTTACAGCTCCCATACGCTTTACCGTACCTCTCCATCCGGAATGGCTGAGCCCCACTGCCTTTTTCACAGGATCCAACAGATATAGGGGAACACAGTCCGCATAAAAGGTTACAAGCGTAAGGCCAGGCACATTGGTGATCAGACCATCTACATCTGTGTAGTCCCGATCCCGTACCACTCCCTTTCCAGCGTCTTCCTCCGTCACCAGCCGCACGTTGACCGTGTGGGTCTGGTAGGAGACTACCATCCTGTCCCGCTCTACCTGAAGGGCCTGGGCCATGCGGGTAAAATTTTCCAGCACATCCTCCGGCCTGTCCCCCCGGCTGTAAGAAAAATTCATCGTGGCAAATTTCCCTTTGCTGGCTCCGCCCATGCGCGTGGAAAATCCCTGGGCCACCAGCCCTGTTTCCTCCAATGGGCGAAAGGACAGATAGGGAACCCCATGTTTCTCCTTTGTTTCCAGAACATCTTTCTCTGTCTTATAAATCCAATTCCAGTCCATTTTTCTCTTTTCTCCCTTATCGTTCCGATGGTTCATGATCCCTTCCGGTTACCCAGCCTGTTTTCTCAAAAAGCATCCTGAAACAATTCCACTTTCTCTCCCAAAATAGCTACCACATCAAAGCGGCAGGGAGTTTCCTGGGAAAGGTGATGGGTATACAGATAATAGGCCGCCGTCTGGCGGATCCTCTGCTGCTTGACCCCATCCACTGCCTCCGCCGGGCTTCCCATAGCCAGGGAAGATCGGTATTTTACCTCTATAAATACCAAATATCTCCCATGGCGGCAGATCAGATCGATCTCCCCTGTGCGGCAGCGGAAATTTTTTTCCAAAATCTCATAGCCCTGTTGTTTTAAATAGGCAGCCGCTTTTTCTTCATAGCGGCTGCCTGTTTCCCGGTTATTCATAGTTTTTAATAAAGCTCCTTCTATGGATGGGACAGGGGCCCAGCCTGCGCAAAGCTTCGATGTGCGCCGCTGTACCATAGCCTTTGTGTGCTCCAAAACCGTAGCCCGGATAGAGCTCATCATATTCCTCCATCATGTGATCCCTAGTGACCTTTGCCAGGATGCTGGCCGCCGCAATGGACAGGCTTTTGGCGTCTCCCTTGACAATGGGAACCTGGATCATATCCAGTCCCGGGATGGTCACAGCATCATTTAAAAGAACCTGGGGCTTTACAGACAGTCCATTAACCGCCTCCCGCATAGCCTCATAGGTAGCCTGCAAAATGTTGATCTCATCAATTCTGGCCGGAGCTGCCAGCCCTACGCTCCACGCCACTGCCTTCTCCTTGATCTCCAAAAACAGCGCTTCCCTGCGCTTGGGGGACAGTTTTTTGGAATCATTGAGATAAAGGATGCGGCAGTCCTTTGGAAGCACCACAGCCCCTGCTGCTACCGGGCCTGCCAAAGGCCCCCGGCCCGCCTCGTCCACACCGCAGATACAGGCATAGGCGCTGTATTCCTTTTCATAAGCGGCCATCTCCTCCAGACGGCTTAACTCCTGCTCTAATTTTTCTCCCTTTAATATCCGTAAGGCCATTTTATTTCACCTCGTTTTTATCCTTTTCCTGAGGCTCCTCCAGTGTGATCCTTCCCAGCTTTCCTCCGCGGAAATCATCTAACAGGAGCGCTGCTGCGCGGGAAAGATCTAACTCTCCTCCCTTTACCAGGCAGGACCGGACTCTGGCGATCTCCTCTAAGATCTCCGCCTCTGTCTTTCCATCTGTCTCCAGTCCAAACCGCTCCGGCAATACCTGGGGATAAGAGGTACTTAGAAAACGGATCAGTTCACATGCCAGCTGATCCCTGTCTAAAATCTGATCGTTGATGGAACCGATGAGGGCTAAGCGCAGTCCTACCTGCTGATCCTCAAACCGGGGCCACAGGATACCCGGTGTATCCAAAAGCTCTAGCGTCTTATTCAGGCGGATCCATTGGTTTCCCTTGGTAACTCCCGGCTTGTTCCCCGTCTTAGCGCAGGCCTTCCCTGCAAAGGAATTGATAAAGGTAGATTTTCCTACATTGGGGATTCCCACGACCATCGTCCGGATGGGGCGGTTTAAGATCCCCCTTCTCCGATCCCTCTCGATCTTTTCCTTACATGCCTCCTGCACCACAGACTGCACCTGCTTTAAACTGCCCCTGTTTCTGGCGTCGATCTTCACCACATGAATGTTCTGAGCCTCAAACCAGGCAGCCCACTGGCTGTTCTTCTTCTCGTCTGCCAGATCGGATTTGTTAAGGAGTACCATCCTGGCCTTTCCTGCTGCCAGCTCGTCAATGTCAGGGTTGCGGCTGGAAAGGGGGATCCTGGCGTCCACCAGCTCGATCACCAGGTCGATGAGCTTCATATCCTCCTTCATGGCCCTTTTTGCCTTGGTCATATGACCTGGATACCACTGTATATTCATAGTCAAAACTCCTGTCTTATTGTGAATGGATCAATCCAACTATCGTGAATGGATAAAATCCAGCTTTAAAAGAGGAAGGATCCGAAACCATACCTTTCCCTGTATCTGCTGCTTCTTTACATTTCCAATATTGGGAAAACGGCTGTCCTCACTGCTGTCTCGGTTGTCCCCCAGAAGAAAGTATTCGTCCTTCTCCAGTTTGATGGGAGTGTCCGCCCTTCCTGCTAAGGATACCTGCTCCAGTCCATCTTCTGCCGGAAGAAGCTCCCCGTCAATAAATACAAATCCACCCTTGATCTGCACCGTCTCACCAGGAAGCCCGATCACCCGTTTTACATTCTTTTTCTTGTCTTCCCGCTCGAAAACCACCACGTCAAAACGCTCCGGTTTTCCCACATCATAGGCCAGACGGTTCACTAAAACCACCTCATCAGCAGACAAAAGGGGTTCCATAGAGGCGCCGGATACCTGCACCTGCATACAAAAACTGTGAACCAAAAACCAGGCCATGGCCACAGCCACCACCCCATTGACGCCCCAGCGGACCGCCCGCCTCAGCCATGCTGTATCTTCGTTTATATAAAAATCCATGGGACGCCTCCTACTATGTGCCTGGAGCACAAAAAATCATCAAGGGCAAAACCCTTTCCTGGATGCTCATAACAAAAAATAGAGCCTGCATCTGCAAACTCCTGCATGCACAAGCTCTATTTTCAATGTCCATTATTTAACTAACTCTTTTACCTTAGCAGCCTTACCTACTCTGTCTCTCAAGTAGTTCAGTTTTGCTCTTCTTACTTTACCCTTGCGTACAACCTCAACGTTGTCAACGCTTGGGGAATGTAATGGCCAGGTCTTCTCAACGCCGATGCCGTTGGAGTTCTTTCTTGCTCCGCCGTTCTGTCTCTTAATAACCGTTCCCTCAAAGATCTGGATTCTCTCGCGGTTACCCTCTTTGATCTTGTTGTATACTCTTACAGTATCACCAACGTGGAAACAGGGTACGTTCTCCTTTAACTGAGCTGCCTCAATGTTCTTAATAATGTCGTTCATCTCTGTGAACCTCCTTCGTCTATGAGATGTTCTTAATACGCCGGCCGTAAATCTGATTCACCGCCCTGTAACAGCGGAACATCTATCTTCTTTTCACGAAAATTGATTTTACCATATGTTGCGGCAAAATGCAAGGGGTTATTCCTCCAAAATGTACAAACGGATCTTGTCGATGCGTTTTTTCTCTACCTGCTCCACAACCAGGCGCACATGGCCGCAGACCACTTCCTCGCCCTGAACCGGCAGATGCTCCAGCCGGTCGATCATCAGGCCGCCTACGGAATCGTAGTCCTCTGATGTAAGCTCCAGGCCCAGGCTGTCATTTAAGTCATCTAATTTCATGGAACCTTCCACCAGATACTGGTTCTCTCCCACCTTTACCAGCTCTTCATCTTCGTCCCCGTCGTACTCATCCCGGATATCCCCTACGATCTCCTCCAAAATATCCTCCAGGGTGATCAATCCGGCGGTGGCCCCATACTCATCCAGCACGATGATGATATTGTTGGGAGATTTTTTGATCTCCATCATCAGCTCGGAAAGGCCCTTGGATTCA
>CABQJX010000136.1 GCA_902464595.1 uncultured Lachnoclostridium sp.
AGGCCTGGGACTTACCCTCTGTTTGAAGAGCGGTATCTTTAATATCAGTTCTGATGCCTCCTTTTATATGGGAGCGGTTGTGGCCACAGCTATTGCTATTAGCTGCCCATTACCGAACATTGTCCATCAGCTGGCTTTAATCCTTGCCGCAGCTGTGGTAGGCGGCCTGATCTCCATGCTGCCTGTTATTGTCAATAAGTATACGAAGGTAAACCCAGTGGTACTTGCCATCATGGCAAACTCTATTTTCTATTACTTTGGCCTGTCCATTATCAGCACCTTTTTTCTGGAAAAAAGCGGAAGCTGGGGCAGTTACAAGTTTCCGGATCATGCAAAGTTAGGGACGATGATCAAAGGAACCTCCCTTCATTATGGATTCCTGATCGTAATCGTGGTAACAGCCTTTGTCATCTTTCTGATGAACAAGACTTCCTTTGGATACAAGGTCCGGGTCACAGGAAGCAATCCTTCCTTTGCTAAGGCCTCCGGTATCCGCACCGGCTTCGTGATCCTGCTGGCACAGTTTATCGGCGGAGCCATCGCCGGTATGGGCGGGGCCATTGAGATGGTAGGCGTATATAAACGCTTCCAGTGGCAGACGCAGACTGCCTATGTGTGGGATGGACTTCTGATCTACATGCTGGCGAACGGGAACCCTGCCTTTATCCCTCTTACAGCCTTTTTCATTGCATATCTGAGGGTGGGAGCGGAGATCATGTCACGTTCCGCCGGACTTGACCCGGAGATCGTTACATTCCTCCAGGGTATTATCATTCTTCTGGTAGCTTCCCAGAGATTTTTATACTTCTTAAAGAAGCGCCACGATCAAAAGCTGTCTCTGCAGCAGGCAGAAGCAGAGGAAGGAGGTGCTGCGGCATGATGGAATTTTTCTTATCTCCCACATTCTGGAAGACGGTGCTTGCCAGCACAACACCGGTGATGCTGGCCACTCTGGCAGCCAATATGATGACGAAATCCGGTATTTTTAATCTGGCCATTGAGGGAACTATGCTGATCTGCGCCCTCACAGGAGTGGTAGCCAGCGCGTTTACCCAGAATCTCTGGGTGGGCTGCATCACAGCGGTACTGATGGGGATTGGGATTTCCTTTATATTCGGATATTTTGCCCTGATCATGAAGGGAGCGATGAACGCCTGCGGCGTTGCCCTCAACCTGGTCGCTACAGGAGGAACGGTGTTTGTCCTGGTGATGCTCACTGGAAGCAAAGCCAATTCCAGCGCCTTAAAGAGCCTTACGTTCCCAGTGGTCAATCTTCCGGTCATTAAGGACATTCCTGTTTTGGGAACCATTTTTTCCGGCCAGAACATGGTAACTTATATCGGTTGGGTGATTGTTGCCCTCACAGCCTGGATGCTCTATAAGACAAAGCTGGGCATCAATATCCGTGCAGTAGGAGAAAATCCGGCTGCTGCAAAAGCGGCGGGACTGAATGTGATCTTCCACCAGTTTGTGGCATTGGCTATCTGCGGCGTGTCCTGCGCCTTCGGCGGCATGTATCTGTCTATGGGTGCATTAAAGTCCTTTACCACAGGTATGGTGGCAGGCAGAGGGTATATGTCTCTCGCCATGGATGCCATGAGCCAGGGAAATCCGGTGGTGGGCTGTCTCAGCTCCCTGCTGTACGGATTTTCTGATACGATTACTGTGTATCTGCAGCTTTACAGCAAGATCGATTTAAAACTGATCGATGCATTCCCATACCTTTTCATTATCCTGGTGCTCATCATGATCCAGAGCATCCGCAAGGCAGTGGCCCACAGAAAAGAAAAGCTTGCAAGCCTGGGGCGGGCTTAGCCCTTTCCCTAGAAGCGCTATAGAATTATCTATGAAACATCATGAAAAATTCCTGAGTGGACGTATTTGGCAGTCTTTCTTTTGATTCAGACAGAAGATCTGCAGAAATATGCAGAAGCTCAAGGAAAATCATAAAAATCTAAGGAGGATTTAAGCATGGCACAGGAATATTATGATCCATGGTCAAACACAAAAACAAAGAACGGTCTGGATGCGGATCTGGTGATCTCCGCTCTCCAGAAATGCATCCGCAGAGGGGAGGAGGATCTGGCTCTGCGCATGGCGTATGAGCTGTATATGACATCTACCTTCCATGAGGATAAGATGTGGAACCGTCTTTTGGTAATCTCTGTTGAGGATGTAGGCTTTGGCGATACCCAGGCTCCTGCATTCGTAAAAACCATGTATGACCTTCACAAGGAGTATCCTTATATGGACGGGGATCGTCCTATTTTCTTCATGCACGCCATCCGTTACATGTGCCGCTGCCAGAAGGAGCGCTCCACCGATCATATTAAGAACATTATCATGAGAGAGTTTGAGCAGGGATACGTTCCGGAGATCCCGGAGTACGCTATGGACATGCACACGATCAAGGGCAGGGCCATGGGCAGAGATGTATTCTACTTCCTGGACGAGGCCAGCAAGGTAATGCCTCAGTGGGATCAGTATGACGACTCCTACCGTCAGAAGCTGTATGAGATGTGTAAAAAAGAGGCTGAGGAAGCAAAGAAAGAGCAGTAGAAAACGGGTGCAGCAGCAGAAATGCTGTAACTAAGGGTGGGCTCCACCCAATCACACTTATTTTAAGGAGGAAGGGTTTTATGAGAAATTGGAAGCGTTTTATGGCACTGACAATGGCAGCTGTAATGACAGCAGGAATGGCAACCGGATGCGGCGGCGGTTCTTCTGAGACTCAGGCAGCAGGAAAGGCTGAGGCTGGAAAGGAAGAAGGAGCTGGCTCCCAGGAGAAGGCTGACGGCGGGGAAGGGGCTGCTGATGACGGGGAAAAGAAAGAGATTTACGTCTTTATCCGTGACCGCGGCGATCTGTCCTATTGGGACAGTATGGCAGAAGGCGGAGACCGGGCTGTAACCGATTATGCAGACCGGGCCAATATTCATGTGGTAGAGACTACCGCGGATATTCAGGCAAATCTTCAGGCAATGTATGAGGCAGCTGATGCGGGGGCAGATCTGATCATTACCGCTTCCGACTTTAAGGATAACCTGGTAGAGGTTTCCAATGAGTATCCTGACATTGCATTCACTATCATCAGTGAGAATGTGATCGACCAGTGCGAAAACGGAAACGTATACGGCGTTGATTTTGCAACCAGTCAGGCCGCTTACCTGGGCGGTATCGTTGCAGCGGATATTGCCACCAATGGAACGGACAAGGTTGAACCCAGCAATGTGATCGGCTTTGTAGGCGGAATGGACGAATCCCTTCCGGTTCAGGAATACCTGTGGGGTTATATCCAGGGTGCAAAAGCATTTAACCCGGATATCAAGATCATTTATAACTATGTAGGAGCATGGAATGATCCGGATACTGCAAAAACTCAGTCTATGACCCAGTACAATGACGCTGGTGCAAACGTGATCTTTGCCTGTGCCGGCGGATCTGGAAACGGCGTTCACAATGCGTCTGCTGAGGCAGGTAAATACGTGATCGGCGTGGACAGCGACCAGTCTTTAATGTATGCAGATGACAAGGAGATCCAGGACTGCTTTGCAACCTCCATTGTAAAAGAAGTAGGAAACGCTATTTACAACGTGATCGGACAGTATCTGGACAACGGAAGCCTTCCTTACGGCGAATATGAGATCGTAGGTCTGGCTGAGGGTTCTGTGGGCATCGTAGAGGGAGCCGCTTTGGAGGGTGTTCTCTCTGAGGATGGAAAGAAAGCCTTAGAGGAGGCAAAGGCTGGAATCTCTGATGGATCTGTGACCGTGAACAGTGCGATCGGAAAAGAGCAGGATGAGATCAAGGCTTATATCAACGATAACTGCCAGTAACATGGCCGGTAGGACTGCCGATAGAAGCCTTCCTGTCTATGGGACGTAAACTCAGCAAGGTTTGGCAGTCTGTCGTGATAAAAGGAGGAATGACAAATGGGGTTTCATGAAGGCGCACCTACCCCTCATAATGAGGCGAAGATGGGCGATTTTGCAAAAACGGTGCTGATGCCCGGCGATCCGCTTCGGGCCAAGTATATTGCAGAACAGTTTCTGACAAACCCGGTCTGTGTCAATCAGGTTCGCGGTATGTTGGGCTATACTGGCTCTTACAAAGGCGTTCCGGTTTCTGTTATGGGTTCCGGAATGGGAATGCCCAGCATTGGGATTTACTCTTATGAATTGTTCGCCTACTATGGAGTGGAGCAGATTATCCGGGTGGGAACTGCCGGAGCAGCCAGCGATGATGTGGGGATCATGGACGTGATCCTGTCCGATTTTGCCTACACGGATTCAAACTATGCACTGGAACAGTGCGGATTTACAGGAAACTGCCTTCCGGCCAGCCCGAGATTGAATGAGATTATCACAGAAACCGCCAAGACAACAGATCTGCATTTGATCACAGGGGGAGTCCGCTCCGGAAGTGTTTTCTATAAGGAAGATATTCACAGAAAACCAGCGGATTATATGGATCGCATAAAGGCATTTGAGATGGAGGCCTTTGCCCTGTTCTGTAATGCCCGGTCTCTGAAAAAAGAGGCCACCTGTCTGGTGACGATCACCGACAATAAACGAACCGGGGAGGTGCTGTCACCAGAGAAGCGCCGCACCCATCTAGGGAATATGTTTACACTGGCTTTGGAATCTGCCATTAAAATGTAACGGAAAAAGGGGACGCAAAGGACACAGCGTCCCTTTTTTCGTCTTCTGAATACGAAAGGTTAAGGGACAGATGATTGCAGCCCCGGGGATCCTTAACAAAAATGTCAGAAAACTTTAGAAAATAGTCAAAAGGAAACCAGTGATTTTGTAATAATTATAGGTTATAATGATACCCGTAAAGCAAAGAAAGCTGAACGATCAAAAATACCCGTAAATGGCTCAAGGCCTGAACGGAAGTGTAAAAGGAGAAAACAATTATGAGAAAGAGATTTATTACAGCAGCAGCCGTAGCGGCAATGACCGCATCCATGTTTTTAAATGCATGCGCATCAAACACAGGAGCAACAGAAGCTCCTACCACTCAAGCGGAGACAAAAGCTCCTGAAACGGAGGCACAGACAGAAGCACAGACGGAGACAGAGACGGAGGCAACAGAGGCTGAAACAGAGGCGAAGGCAGAAGATGTGATCCGTACGGAGGCAGTATACGTAAAGGACAGCGAGTTTTCCGGAGAAGGCCAGATGTTGTTCAAAAATGACGAATTAGGAGAATTTATCTGCAACATCAGTGATTTTACCGTCCTTCCAGAGGAATTAAAGGACGGTGAGACCTATGTGGTAAGCCATTCTATGGTAATGACCATGTCTCTTCCAGGTCAGCTTCCCCAGGTATACTCCATCCGTGAAACAGACGATACCTACAAGGATTCCATCGGAACAGTAAAAGCGGTGGAGGATGAGAGTATTCTCTTCGAGCAGGCAGATGGCTCCCAGTTTATGATCAATAAGGATAGCTTAGGCGATACAGAGGTAAAGGAAGGAGATCTGTGTGTGGTAAGCCACACGGATGTGATGACCCGCTCCATGCCGGGAACTTATACAGAAGTGAACCGTGTAGACGTTCTTCCTCAGGCTGAGGAAAGCGCAGAAGAATCAGGCGAGGCAGTTCCGGCAGAGACCTTAAAGGCTGCGGAGACTGTGGGAGAGTCTAAGGCAAACTAAGATTTGACCCAGCCTGAATAAAAACATAAGTTCTTTGCAGACCATCGGCGAAGTGTTATGACCAGCACTTCGCCGTTTTTATATTGTGGTTAAGATATGAAAAGCTTAAAGGATGGCGGTCACGGGAGGCAGGGACTCCTGCCTGAGGATCGCTTTGTCCAGCTTCTCAAGCATGGAGGTTCTGTTTTCCGGAAGGGTTCCCCGCACCCGGACTTCAATATAATCATGAAAGCCGTCATATTGGACAGGAAAGCCGTCCAGAAGCTCTAAAAGCTGTTTCTCCTCCTGGAGATTTTCAAGCTCTGTGGCAGGGGTGAATGTCCCATCTTCAATGTATGGATAGAGGGGGGCTTCCTGGTGGAGGAACATAGAAAAATTGATGATCCGTCCGGGCCTTGTGCGGTTGAAAAATTCCGCTGTTGCCCGGGCGTTTTCTGATCCTCTTCCATGTCCGGCCACTCCGGTCATCATGTGGGCGTCATAGATGAAGCCGGCCTGAGTGATCCGCGTGATCTGCTCATAAGCCTCCGGCAGCCCATGATCCTTTTTCATAAAGGCTAACACATCATCAAGCCCTGACTCGATCCCCAAATACAAATGGCGTATGCCATTGGAAAAGAGTTCCTCTAATTCACGGTCTGTCTTTTGACTGACGCTGGTGACGGTGGCGTCCATATTGATCTGGCTGCACCCGGGAAAATAGCGGTGAACCATGTCTAAAATGGTAAGAAGACGGTCTGTTTTCAGGCCAAAGGCATTTCCATCCCCTAGAAAAACACTTGAGGGATTGCCGCCCATACCGGCCACGCGGCAAAGCTCCTCCTCGATCTGCTCAAGGGGGAGTTCCCGGTAAGAAAGATGTTTAAACAGGGTACAGAACCGACAGCGGTTGTAGGGGCAGCCCACCGATACGGGAAGCATATAGGAGGAGCGCTCCATAGGGCTGCGGCAGATCTGTCCTTCATAATTCATAAGATCCCTCCTTCGGGCCTTTCAAGGGCCTTTTTCTTTTTATTTTATCACTTGGGAAAAGGCGGCGCAAGGAGAGAAATGTCCTTGACTGGAGCAGGGGACGGATTATC
>CABQJX010000137.1 GCA_902464595.1 uncultured Lachnoclostridium sp.
CCCGCCGTTTTTTCTGCTGACGGGAGGCATTACAAAAAATTTATAAATCCTTAACTGACAAATATTCATTTTTTCGGTATAATAGCTTCTGAACTATAACAATCTGCATCAATAAGGAGGAAACATTTATTATGGAATCTGACCCGGAAGCGGCCAATATTTTCGTTCAGCTGGCAGTCCTGTTTGGGCTCACCCTGATCAATGCTTTTTTTGCAGGCTCAGAGATGGCGGTGGTATCGGTAAACAAGAATAAGATCCATCGGCTAGCGGAGCAGGGAAATGGCAATGCAGCGCTCATTGAGCGCCTTATGAGGGACTCCACCGTATTTTTGTCCACCATCCAGGTGGCCATCACCCTGGCGGGATTTTTCTCCAGTGCTTCAGCGGCAACGGGGATCGCCCAGGTATTAGCTGTCAGAATGAGGGAGTGGAATATCCCCTACAGCCAGCCCCTGGCCGGTGTATGCGTTACTATTATATTGGCCTATTTCAATCTGGTATTCGGCGAACTGGTTCCCAAGCGGATCGCCCTCCAGAAAGCGGAAGCATTCAGCTTATTCTGTGTCCGTCCGATCTATATGATCTCACGGATCATGAACCCATTTATCCGCCTTCTGTCCCTGTCCACCAGCGGATTTTTGAAGCTGATCCGTATGCACAATGACACATTGGAAACAGAGGTGTCGGAGGAGGAGATCAAATCCATGCTGGAAACAGGAAGTGAAGCAGGGGTATTCAATGAGATCGAAAAAGAAATGATCACCTCGATCTTTTCCTTTGACGATAAGCGGGCTAAGGAGGTTATGGTTCCCAGACAGGATATGGTCGCTTTGGATATTAATGAGCCGATGGAAGGCTGTTTAGATGAGATCCTGGAATCCATGCACTCTAAAATCCCGGTATATGAGGATACCATTGACAATATAATCGGTATCCTGTCCGTGAAGACACTGACCATTGAGGCCAGAAGGACATCTTTTGAAGCTTTGGACATCCGTTCTCTTCTGAAGCCGGCCTATTTTGTGCCGGAAAACCGCAGGACGGATGCGCTGTTCCGGGAGATGCAGGCCAATAAGGTGAAGCTGGCAATCCTGATTGACGAGTACGGCGGTGTTTCCGGTATGGTTACTTTGGAAGACCTTATCGAGGAGATTGTGGGCGAGATCCATGAGGAGTATGAGGAGGCGGAGCCGGAGATTACGGAGCTGGAGCCCCACCGTGTATACAAGGTATCGGGAAGTATGGCGCTTTTTGACCTCAAGGAGGAGCTGCATCTGGTGATGAAAAGCGACTGCGACACCCTTTCCGGCTATCTCATGGAGCAGCTGGGCCATATCCCTGTGCCGGAGGAGCTGCCTATTTCCGTGGAGACAGAGGAAGCAGATTACGAGATCTTAGAAATGGAGGATCGGGTCATAACCTGGGCAAGGCTTACGTTAAAGGAAAGGGAAGAGGAGGAGCAAGGGGAGAAATAGAAGGCTATAAACGAAAATGCCGGAGGCTTAGACAGTATATGTCAGGCCTCCGGCATTTTTAATTTATGCTCTTGTTTTAAAATACTCTACCAGCCGATAAATAATTTCAATCTCTGCGTCATTTAATAATGAAATATCTAAGGTGGATGTAGAATTGATCCCCAGAAGATAGTCGGTAGAAACACAGAAAAGCCTGGCTATGTCAACAAGCAGGGCGGTAGAGGGGACAGAAATACCCATTTCCCAGGCATTTACAGAACTTCGGGTTACATTGAGCTTTTTGGCGAGAGCTGTCTGTGTAAGATGGTTGGATTCCCGCAAAAATTTGATTCGGTCCGCTACCATGATGTCAAAATACCTCCGTTCCAATGATAATAATACAATCAGATTGATTTTGCATTATCAAAAAGATAATATAAATTGACATCGAGGAAGAATTTGTATATAATGAAGACAGTTTAAGAAAAATGTAAGAATATACAATGGGGGAAATAATGAAGATTCGATTGGTAATAGGAGAACAGGACAAACGTTATCTGAATCATCTTCTCATGTTTTTGGAACGGAATTATATGGATAAGCTGGAGATTGTCTCCTTCTCCGATCCGTCCCTTTTCGCCGCATACTTTGAAAAAGGGACGGCCGATGTGATCCTGATCGACGAAGGGTTTGGGGTTTCCCAGGCTGCTGTGGCCCAGAAGGGGATGACAGCTCTGCTTACAGAAAGCCAGTCCGAGGGATCAGATGGCCTGCGGCGGATTTTGAAATATAAGAAGCCGGATCTGATCTACAAAGACATTGTGGATCTGTATGCAGAGACGGGAAGCTATGGAGGACTGGGAGGAAGCTCCCATTCATCCGGCCGCCAGGGGAATTTGGTGATGGTTACAGGGTTTTCCGGCGGAACAGGGGCTTCTACCTTTGCGGCAGCCCTTGCCAGAAAATATGCCTTGCGGGGAGAGAAAACACTGTATCTGGATCTGGAGGATACAGGATCTTCCGCGGACTTTTTTCAGGGATATGGAGAATACTGCTTTGACGACATTATTTTTGCCCTGAAAAGCCGCCGTACCGATGTGCGTTTAAAGATGGAAAGCGCAGTCTGCACAGACCCGTCGGGGGTATATTTTTACCGCCCATGTACTTCTGCCTTATATATGAAGGAGCTGACAAAGGAGGATATTTTCAAGGCCCTGGATGCGGTTGTTTCCTTGAACAGCTATGCCCATGTGGTGGTGAATGTGAACTTTCATCTGTCTCCGGATTTTCTGGAGCTTATGTCCATGATGAACCGCATTATTTTGGTTCAGGATGGAGGAGAGACCTCCAACACCAAATTTGTTAGAACTATGGAAGGGATCCGGATACTGGAAACCCAGACAGGACGGAATGTAATCCCATCCATGATGCTTTTGTATAATAAATTCAGCAGCAGTAAGTCAAGCAGCGAAATTACAGACCTTCACATACCGGTGATCGGAACCATTCCTCCGATCAAGCACGCCCTTGTGAAGGAGATCATCAATTATATCCTGACACAGGATGAGATTTTTGAGCGTCTGTAGGGACGCTGAAAAGGGGGAGCGTATGACAGACGAAGAATTGGAGACATATGCGGATCAGATCCATTATTATGTGACGGATCATTTTCCTTTGAGCACCATGTCCGATGAAGAATTGGAGGATCAGATCCGGCAGATCGTAAATGAGAGCTGCAAGGAGTTTATGTTTGTATCCCAGGAGCAGAGGGTAGCTCTGTGCGATCAGGTGTTCAGCTCCATCCGCGGCTTTGGGATCCTGGATCTCATTATGAAAGATGATGATATTACAGAGGTCATGATCAATGGGCCGGAGGAAATCTTTATAGAGAAAAAGGGACGGGTTTCCCGTCTGAATAAACGTTTTGACAGTGAGCGGCGTCTGGAAGACACCATCCAGAAGATTGTAGGCATGGCAGGCAGGGAGGTCAATCAGGCAAATCCCATCGTGGACACCCGTCTGCCCGACGGTTCCCGTGTGAATGTGGTGCTGCCTCCCATTTCCCTAAAGGGAGCCATCGTGACCATACGTAAGTTCTCCAAGACGCCTATGACGGTGGAGCAGCTTCTCAAATACGGCTCCATTACTCCGGAAGTGGCCCGTGTTCTGGAGGTGCTTGTGAAGGCCAAATACAATATTTTTATCTGCGGCGGAACCGGTTCCGGAAAGACTACCTTCCTGAACGCAGTTTCCAATTTCATTCCCAGAGATGAGCGTGTCATCACCATCGAGGACTCCGCAGAGCTTCAGATTGCAGGGATCGATAACCTAGTCAGCCTGGAAACACGTAACTCCAACGCTTCGGGAAGCGGCCAGATCACCATCCGTGATCTGATCAAATCTTCCCTGAGAATGAGGCCGGAGCGCATTGTAGTGGGCGAGGTTCGAGGAGGGGAAGCGTTGGATATGCTTCAGGCCATGAACACAGGCCATGACGGATCCCTGAGCACAGGCCATGCCAATTCCCCGGAGGATATGTTAAGCCGTCTGGAGACCATGGTGCTCCAGGGAGCAGCCGGTCTTCCCCTGGAAGCCATCCGGCAGCAGATTGCCTCAGCCCTGGATATTATCATCCATCTTTCACGCCTTCGGGATAAGACGAGAAAGACCATGGAGATCACGGAGGTCTGCGGCATGGAAAACGGACGGATCCGGTTAAATCCGCTGTTTGTATTCGAGGAAGATGAAAACAGCACCCTTCAAAAGGTTTCCGGAAGCTTAAAACGGACGGAAAATAAGATGGAAAACACCCATAAGCTGCAGCTTATGGGCTATTACGATGAGATTTAGGAGAGAAAACAGGAATGTTTGGCAGAAAAAAAGGAACAACAGAAACAATGCCTGGGAAGAAAGAGGGAAAGAAGAAAGAGAAAGAACAGAAGATGCAGGGTCGGCAAAAAAAGAATAAGCCCGTATATACCCCGATTGGAGGGATTATGGGCATGGGGGAGGATTACCATGTGTATCAAATGGCCCTTTCCGACCGTCTCTGTGCAGTGGGACTGGGAGCCGTGCTGGGACTGGCTGTAGGCTATGTGTTTTTTGACAGCCTTCTGGCAGCAGCGGTTATTTTTGCCGTGGCAGCCATAAAGCTTCAGGAGCCTTACAGGGAGTATTTGAGAAAGCGCAGGCTGAAAAAACTGCTTCTTCAGTTTAAGGATCTTTTGGAGACCCTTACCTCCTCCTACTCAGCGGGACAGACGACTGCTATGGCCTTTCGGGACGCTCAAAAGGAGATGACGGATCTCTATGGGGAGGAGTCTGATATTGTCCAGGAGATCAAAATGATCAACACAGGACTGGTGCACAACTATAATATCGAAGACCTCCTTTTGAATTTTGCAGCGAGGAGCGGTCTGGAGGATGTGGACAGCTTCGCCAATGTGTTTGAGGTATGCAACCGCCGGGGCGGAAACTTAAAGCAGATCGTAGGTGAGACCCGATCTGTGATCAATGATAAGATTGAGATTGAGATGGAGATACAGACTATGGTGGCTGCCAGCAAGAATGAGCTGAATGTCATGATGGTTATGCCTTTTATCATTATGCTCAGCATGAGGGGATTGGGAGATTCCATGACAGGAAACAGTATGACCAACCTGATCGTCAAGTTCGCAGCCCTGGGAATTTTTGTGGGAGCCTATAAGATTGGGGACAAATTAGTCTCCATCAAGCTGTAAGGGGGAAAAGGATATGGAAATGATCAACTGGTTTCAGCTGGGAACAATGGTCTGCGCCACGCCCCTTGTGATTTTATGGATCTTCCTGTATGCAAAGTACAGGAATGCATTCCACTCTTACATAGATAACCTTTCGCCAAAGGAATATAGGGGGGCGGAGCTGTTTTTTATCGGGATGGGATTTATGCACCTGTCTCATTACAATCTGAAAAATCAGAAGGGAAGGGCCAGGATCAAGGAGATCGGGGAGATTAAAGGAAAAAAGTATGCGGAGTATTACTACTATGTGATCCGTTCCGCTGCATTTACCTATATCCTTACCTTCCTGCCCCTGGCTTTTATCATGGGGGCATTAGCCAATAACCCGGCCATTCTCGTGATCGTTCTTTGTGTAGCTGTTCTGATGACACGGTATCTGGAGCAGGATATGAATGAGCGGCTGGAGGAACGGAGGGAGGAGCTGATGCTGGATCTGCCCTCCATGCTCTCCAAAATGGCCCTTCTCATCAATTCCGGAATGGTTATGAGGGAGGCCTGGGAGAAGGTATCCCAGACAGGGGAGCGGGCCCTCTATCAGGAGATGCGGACCGCTTCTAAGGAAATGGCAAACGGGGCGTCGGACATGGAGGCATTTATGAACTTTGCAGACCGCTGTTCCATCCGCCCCATACGCAAGATGACTTCCACCCTGATCCAGAACATGCAGAAGGGAAACAGGGAGCTCTCCTACTTCCTCAACGAGATGTCAAGGGAGATGTGGGAGGAAAAGAAGAATCTGGTGCGCCA
Source organism: uncultured Lachnoclostridium sp. (assembly GCA_902464595.1). Lineage (GTDB taxonomy): Bacteria > Bacillota > Clostridia > Lachnospirales > Lachnospiraceae > Enterocloster. Next base: position 5,981 of record CABQJX010000137.1, read on the forward strand.
GAAGGGGGCTGCGGCAGGGACAAAGCTGATGATCCCCATCGGCATGATCTTTATCGGGATCCTGATGCTGATCATCGTCCCTATCTTTACCAGTGGTTTTTAAATAAGGAAAAAGGCATGGGAATGCTTTTTCATAGATAAGATCAATATATTTAGGAGGAAAAGGAAATGTTAGACACAATGGATAAAGTTCTGATCGGAGCAAAGGTGAGATGGGATCTCTTTGTACATCGGCTGCTTCATGAGGAAAAGGGAGCATCTGATATTGTGGCCATCATGGTAGTGATCGTAATTCTTTTAGCCGTGGCTGTTATTTTTAAAGAACAGCTGACCGGATTAGTAGAAAAAGTATTTGGAAAAGCAACTACTTGGGTTGACGAAAACTAGAACTCAAAAGGCAAAATATCAAAGGCCGGGCCGGGAAGCCGGGCCTTTGGATTGTATATGGAGAAATGTATCATGAAAAAGCGATGGAAAGAGGAGCGGGGAGTGATCCTGGTGGAAGCCTCCATTTATTTCCCCATTGTGATCTTCACGGTTTTTGCTATGATCTATTTCGGCATGGCAAAGTACCAGGAAAGCATCCTGACCTTCCAGGTGCAGAAGCTGGCCTCCATGGGAGCGCGGCAGGTGGCCTA
>CABQJX010000138.1 GCA_902464595.1 uncultured Lachnoclostridium sp.
CGCTGTCGTGCTCGTCAAACTCCTCCTGGAGATCATTGATGCCGCAGACCGCCTCGTCCAGCGTTTCCTGCACCACTTCGGTGTCGGTTTCGCTGCCTTCCAACAGATCGATGACCTTCTGGAGTTCATCCTTTACCTTGTCTACCAGAAAAGCAGGATAGTAATCGTCCTGATACATCTCGTCCAACAGTTTATAATTCGGATCAAATGCTTTCATGTAAGTGCTCCTTTCTCATTCAAACATCAAACCGTATGATTCGGTCAGGCTTCCGTCGTCCTCGTGAAATATACACTGATACAGAGGCTCACGCTGGGTTGCTTTGCGGAACCGCTCCAGAACCGGAGCCAGCGGCTCACCGGTAGGGATGCCGAGAGCATCAGACAGCCGCCGCAAACTGTCCATATCCATATCTTCCAAGTTGCAGTTGCGCTGTCTCTGCCCATATTCCTCCAGTGTTTTGGAATCCACATACTGCTTTGCGTCACAGCAGTCGTGCCAGCAGATGCAGCTCACGATCAAGGAAAAAAGGGCATCCATGCTCTCGGCCAGACGGCCTGCCTCGCCTTCGCTGCTGTAATAGCCGATGGAGCCATCTTCCAACAGGTGGTATTCTCCGCCGGAGCCATCCCTGGCAAACGCCATGCCGGGCATTGAAAAGGTGCATCGGCCTTCCACGTCATCCCGCGGGGACAACTCATCCAGCAGGAAGAAGCCGAACAGTGAATCAAATTCCTCCGCCAAATCAGGGTTTTCATGCAGTATCTTCAAATAGTCCATAGTCGTTTTCCCTCCGTTTACGGTTCTTGTGTCATTTTGCGCAGCTGTTCCAGCCACAGCGTTTCTTCAATTACCTCATCGTTTTGATAAAAATGTTCCTTGTCGCAGGCCAAATGATCAGCGAGCAGAGGTACATACAGCGGGGTGCATACCGTGAAACTGTCCAGATCTGCTCCACGCAGGCGAATCCCGCCGAGAAAGCAGGCCGTAGAGGATTTGCCCCACTAATGCCAACAAAAGAAGTCTTTGGGCGCAACACCTTTGAGCAGACCAGTTTCTTCGTGCTCGGCTGTAATGCTTAGCTCGATCTCGTCATCGCTGTAAACTAAGTAGAGCCCATGAGGAGCCTTTCTATCGAAATGCAGTTCAATGTCATGATATTTGAGGATTAAAGGTTTTCCATCGCTTCTCATGGTGGAAACGGCATCGGGATTCCCAAAAATCTCTATAACCTCATCCTGTGACATCCCGAATTTCATCGGTGAAATGTCCCACGGATTCTGCAATATTTGATTTCGCCAAATAGTAAAGTCCTGTTTCATAGTTTTCCGTCCAGTACCTCCACAGTTTTCATGGCAGCGGAATCAAATTTGCACTGCCGCAGTTCCCGTTCGATTAGGGCAAACACATCCGGAAAGCACTCGATCTCGTCCTGATACTCATATTTCGCATACAGTTTCCCGTACTCCGAGATCCAAACCTCTGCCGGGTAGTAATAGCCGATGTGGCCGATGGGCTGGCACTTCTGACCAGCTGCCTGCTCGATCTCCGCCAGCTCACAGCCGGACATATCCCGGAAATAGGCGTCCTCCAAATGGTTTTTAATTCCGTTGACCAGGTAAGGGAACAGAGCAAACTCAAAGTCAGCCGCCCATTTCAGCTTTTTCTGCGCCAGGTACCACTCACAGCACAGGCCGAAATACTTGCGGTAAAACCGTTGGGCGGTCTTCATCATCGGGACGCCATGATCGGCGTAATACTGCTCCGGGGTGGAAATATCCACACTGAGGCCTTCCTGCCATCCAGATGCTCCGTCCCAACCAAATTTTCATAGGTGTCCCGTTCACAGGCAAAATAGGTCATCACCCGCCGGAAGGTGAGTGTGTAGGGAAACCAGTCTTTTTCGTCCCTGTGTTGAGAGATCAGATTGCCATTGATGTCCCCCGTAAAGGTCAGATTGTTCAGACTATCCTGTTTTACCTGATCCAGATAGATGCAGTCCCGTCCTCTCAAAACACCTAAACAGGTATTAACAGCAGCCGCTTTTTCCATTATGGACATTGCAATTCCACCTCCTGAGTCAGTATAAATCCGCACAAACCAAGGGAAGATTCGATGATAAATCCCTGGATGTGCTCCTGTTCTATGCGCTTTTGCAGCTTCTCGATACTGCAACAGGCAGGAAAGCTGTAAGAGATGATACCGCCCAACAGGTCTTTGTACTGTTCAAAAAATCGTCCACGGTGATCTCATCCATACCAAAGAGGATATTATCCTGGATCACATTCTCAAACCAGCGGGCCTGCAGGCCGATGAGGCGAAATGTATAACGGATCTCCTGCCAGCCCACCAGCCGCCGCGTTTTAGCAAACTCATGCTTGATCACCTCTTTTTAGACAATAAAAAAGCCCCACGCCGCACTGTCATAAAGACAGGCTGACGCAGGACATGAAGAAGCCGCGTTGAAGGAGCCGCATCCACCAGCAGATGTAGTTTCTTCAACAACCAAAATATTTTTTTCGTATCTTAAAGCAGCAAATTGCTGTCCAATATATTGATTCATCGCAGCACCCTTTTTGTTCACATAGCATTGTTTTTTATTATACCATAGCTTCGCTATGGCCCCTCCGGGGAATGCACACCATTTGAAATGGAGATTTCCTCGCTAGCCGCTCGGAGCAAATGGGCGCGGTATAATATACGCCTCTGGCGATATTATACCATATATTGTTTTATTCGGAAATCTTTTTCTTACTTGAGTTTCCGCATTTTCTGAGCAAGCTTCCGATTCAGATAGACAGGTGACTTTGGAGGCTATTAGAGCCTCTTAGGGCCTGGAATGTTTCGTTAGGGACAATATCAAACTTGTTTGAGCGAAGCGAGTTTTTGATATTGTTCCTGTTTTTAGAAACATTTCAGGCTCTTAGTGCGCTCTTATAGCCGGAAACCGGAGCCTGGATGTCTGAATCGGAAGGAGAACTGCAAAATGCGGAAACTCAAGTTTTCTTACCCTAAGCTCAGGCAAACGCATGAATTGTTTTCCTCCCTCTTTTTCAAAATTTCTTCAAGTGATACCTTCTCTTCCCTATTTGATTTGAAAGAAGTGATTTATATGTGTATCAACACAAAAAGAGAAACAAAAATTTTGCTATAATAAAAAGGCGCTGAAACATAAATATGAATCAACGCCTTCTATCTTCTATTTTCTTCTATTTTACTCTTCTGCTGCTTACCGGCTCATCTTCTCCACAGCCTCAAACAGGCCATTGATGTAGGTAGCTCCCAGTGCACGGTCATACAAACCGTATCCGGCTCTTCCTGTCTCACCCCAGATCATACGCCCGTGATCCGGTCTCACGTAGCCGTCAAATCCGTTGTCCACCAGCGCCTTTACGATACCGAACATATCTAAGGAGCCGCAGCTGGAAAGATGGGCTCTCTCCTCAAATCCGTTGTCCAGAACAGCCACATTTCTCAGGTGTGCGAAATGGATCCTGCCCATTGCCGCATACTTTGCAGCCATCTTCACCACATCATTCTTACCGGAGCATCCCAGAGATCCCGTACACAGTGTGATGCCGTTGTGCTTATCGTCCACCAGCTTTAAGAAGCGGTCCAGGTTCTCCTCGCAGGTAATGATCCTTGGAAGTCCAAAGATGCTCCAGCAGGGATCGTCCTCATGGATCGCCATATTTACATCACACTCAGCTGCCACAGGGATAATACGCTCCAGGAAATACTGTAAATTATTCCAGAGATCCTCCTCAGTCAGGTTGTGGTATTCCTCAACCACAGCCTTCAGCCCGTCTCTGGTATAGCTGGAATCCCAGCCTGGCAGAGTCAGATCGCTGTCACTGTTTAAAGGATTCACCGCATCCACCTGCTCCTGATAATATACAAGGGAGGTAGAGCCGTCGCCCAGCTCATGATCCAGCTGTGTTCTTGTCCAGTCAAATACAGGCATGAAGTTATAACAGATGCATTTTACCCCTGCCTCGGCCACACGGCGGATATTTTCGCAGTAATTCTCAATATATTTATCTCTGGAAGGCTTGCCCAGCTTAATATCCTCATGAACCGGAATACTCTCGATCACATCGAACCCAAGCCCGGCATCCTCTACCTGCTTTTTCAGGGACGCAATGCTCTCCCTGCTCCAAACCTCGCCTACAGGCACATCATACACAGCGGTAACGATGGACTGCATGCCAGGGATCTGGCGGATATGCTCCAGTGTCACCTTGTCGTCTTCCCCATACCATCTGAATGATAATTTCATCTCTTAACTCCTCCTGAATCTTTCGGCGCGCATGATAACCTCTGCTCCAAAACCGCCTCCAAAGGCCCTATGCGCCCTGCTTTTTACGTCCAAGTTTCTGATTTTATTATAACAAAAACCACTTTTCCGTCCATAGTCATAGTTGCCGTCCATATTGCAAATGTTGTGGTTTCATGATAATATGGTAATAAAAACAGCCGCATTCTCCCCGCCTGTATTTTCTATGGTTCCAGATGCTGCGGCTTTGCCCCATAGCCCTCAGGAAAGGAGGATGCTCCATTGAAAAAACAGCTGCCCACCGGTTTTGATTCCAGACAATATATGCGCTCGGAGGATTTTGAGGTTTTCTACTACAGCGACACGGCTCTCCAGTCTGTCCGATCCCATTCCCATGACTACTATGAATTTTATTTTTTCCTGGAGGGCGATGTGGAGTATCGGATCGGCGATCAATCCTACCCCATGGAATATGGGGACTGTCTCCTAATCCCGCCTGACACCCCCCACTGTCCTCACTTTTTTTCCAACGAACACCCTTACCGCCGGTTTGTATTCTGGCTCAGCGCTGACTGCTACCGCCGCCTGTCCCAAATTGACGGGGATCTGACCTATTGTTTTGATTACGCCAAGCGCTGCCAGTTCTACCGCTTCCACGCAGACACAGCTACCACCCAGGAGATCCAGGGCAAGCTTACAGACCTGATCGAGGAACGGGCCAGCGGCCGATCCTTCTGCAGGCTTACCGCCCAGCTTATGGCCGCCTCCTTTCTGGTATATGTGAATCGGCAGCTCTACGACAGCCTGCATCAAAAACCGGCTTCTTATGAAAATGTACTGTACTTAAACCTTTGTGACTACATCAACCGCCATTTGGGGGAAAATCTGAGCCTGGATGCCCTGGCCTCTTTTTTCTATGTGAGCAAATACCATATATCCCATATTTTCAAGGATAACATGGGAATCCCTCTTCATCAGTATATCCTGAAAAAAAGGCTTCATGCCAGCAAAAACGCCATTCTCTCCGGACAGCCCATCAGCCAGGTCCATCTTCAGTACGGCTTCCGGGATTATACCAGCTTTTTCAGGGCATTTAAAAAGGAATACGGCCTTTCCCCAAGAGAATATCGGGAAAACCACCAGCTGCCAGGGCAGCAGGATCAATATTAAAATTTTCACGGGAGCAATTTTTATGGATCAGATCCTTTCTTTTGACACATACCGCTGCTGCGTCCTATGTCCCAGGATGTGCCGGGCAGACCGGACAAAATCCGTTGGCTTCTGCGGCTGCACTGACACACTCACCGCAGCCAGAGCGGCCCTCCACCGCTGGGAAGAACCCTGTATCAGCGGCCCCTATGACCAGGAGCAGGGAGGAAGCGGCGCTATCTTTTTTTCCGGATGTACCCTGGGATGCTGTTTTTGCCAGAATGCAAAAATAAGCTCCGGCCATTTCGGAAAGGAGATAACGGCAGGACAGCTGGCCCAGTCATTTCTGCGCCTGCAGGATCAGGGGGCCTTCAACATCAACCTGGTAACCCCCACTCATTACCTGCCTCATATTGTTTCTGCCCTGGATCAGGTCCGCCACCGCCTGACCATACCCGTACTTTACAACTGCGGCGGCTATGAACGGGTCGAAACCATAGCCGCTTTAAAAGACTATGTGGATATTTGGCTTCCTGACTTAAAGTATATGGACAGCCAGCTCTCCCTCCGTTTTTCCCAGGCAAAGGATTATTTTGAAGCAGCTTCCGCCGCCATCTGCCAAATGATCTCTCAGACAGGATCTCCCGTCTATCAAAGAAGGGAGGACGTTTCCCTTCTGTCAAAGGGCGTGATCATCCGCCATATGGTTCTGCCCGGCCACCGGGAGGATTCCATTGCACTGCTGCAATGGATGGCAGGCCAGCTTCCAAAGGATCAATACCTTGTGAGCCTTATGAGCCAATACACCCCTTATACAAAAAACAGCCGGTATCCTGAGCTGAACCGGCGGATCACTTCCTATGAGTATAATAAGGTGGTAGAGGCGGCTCTGGAGCTTGGGCTCACCAATGGATTTATGCAGGAGCGGAGCAGTGCAAAGGAAGAATACACGCCCCCCTTTAACCTGGAGGGACTGGAAGGGCTGTAAAGCTGTAACGATTTCTGTCTATTTCTGTTTTATTTCATCAAACAGCAGCGGATATTTTCCCTGAAAGCCAAGATACTTATAAAACTCATAAATAAAAGGTTCTATAATAAATGTTGGGGTGCATGAAATTAATTCATGCATCCTAGCATTTTTTATTTTATAA
>CABQJX010000139.1 GCA_902464595.1 uncultured Lachnoclostridium sp.
TCATGGGCCATGATAAATTTGATCCCGCCGATCTCAAACCGGCTCACCGTACCAAGGCCCCCAGACCAGGGGCCCCGGTCATTGTTTCCCCGGACCCCGTAAAAAGGCTGCCCCACCTCCAGCTTATGATAGATCATCTGGCTGTCAAAATCCCCGGCGTGGACGATCACGTCGCAGGTGTCCAGAATGCGCTCTACCTCCGGCCTAAGGACGCCATGGGTATCCGCCAGGACAGCCACACGTATAGGCTCTGTCTCCATACTCATTTAACCTCTTATCCCTTTTGCGTTTCTGTCTCTCCGGTCAAAGATGCCTCCTCGATCAGGCTCCATATCTCCTCCCGTCCCTGCTTTGTCTCAGCAGAAAATGGGATGATGACCCCGCTTTTTTCCATTCCCAGTCCTTCCCGCACCATTTTCACATGCTTTTGGATCTGGCTCCGGTTGATCTTGTCCATCTTTGTGGCAATAATCACGGGCTGGTATCCGTTGTAAATGATCCAGTCATACATCATCTTGTCATTGGCAGATGGCTCATGGCGAATGTCAATGAGGAGGAATACCATTTTTAGCATTTGGGAGTTTCTCAGATACCGCTCGATCATTTTCCCCCATTTTTCCTTTGCCTCCAGAGACACTTTTGCATAACCGTATCCCGGAAGATCCACATAATAAAGGCTGTTGTTGATATTATAAAAATTGATGGTCTGGGTCTTTCCCGGCTGGGATGAGGTTCTGGCATAAGCCTTCCGGTTCATCAATGCATTGATCAATGATGATTTCCCCACATTGGACTTTCCCGCAAAAGCAAATTCCGGCAGTGTGTTCTCCGGCAGCTTGCTGGTCACTCCGCATACTGTTTCCAGATTTACGTCTCGAATGATCATTTTTTATCTCCTGTTCCTGCTGCAAATGCCTCTGGTATCACATCCTCCATGGACTTCACATAAACGATCTCTAAGCCTCTGGTAATCTCCTTTGACAGCTCTGCCATATCAGGGCGGTTCTTATCCGGAACAAGCACCTTCTTAATATGAGCCATTCTTGCCGCCAAAATTTTCTCCTTTAAGCCGCCAATGGGAAGAACCCGCCCTCTCAGGGTGATCTCACCGGTCATGGCAACCTTTGCGAGCACCGGCCTTCCCGTTACAGCAGACAGCATGGCCGTGGCCATGGTAATACCGGCAGAAGGCCCGTCCTTTGGAACTGCTCCCTCCGGAATATGGATATGAAGGTCATGCTTTTCAAAGTAATCGTCCGCCACCTGATAATCCGGGCAGACCGAGCGGATATAAGTGAGTGCTGTCTGGGCTGATTCCTTCATAACATCTCCCAGCTGTCCTGTCATAAGAAGGTTCCCCTTTCCAGGCATCACATTGACCTCGATCTGAAGGGTATCTCCTCCCACGCTGGTCCAGGCCAGTCCTCGCACAATACCGATCTGGTCTTCCTCGTTGGCGTCCTCAAAGGTCACCTTCTCCTTGCCCAGATATTTTTCCAGGTTGCTCTCTGTTACACGGATGGACTTTTTCTTGTTTTCCAAAAATTGTCTGGCTGCTTTCCGGCATACATCTCCGATGCGCCGCTCCAGATTTCTGACGCCCGCTTCCCTGGTGTAATTATGTATGATCTTCTCCAGGCTGGCGTCGGAAAAAATAAGCTGATCTTCCTTTAAGCCGTTTCTCTCCCTCTGTTTTCCAACCAGATAATCTTTGGCGATATGGAATTTCTCATTTTCTGTGTAGCTGTTGACTTCGATGACCTCCATACGATCCAAAAGGGGCCCCGGAATGGTCTGGGTCGTGTTGGCCGTAGCAATAAACAGCACCTGGGATAGGTCAATGGGGGTCTCTACATAGTGATCCCTGAACTTTACATTCTGCTCCCCATCTAATACCTCCAAAAGGGCAGATGATGTGTCGCCTTTGTAATCGCTGCTGACCTTGTCGATCTCGTCCAGAAGCATCAGGGGATTGCAGACTCCTGCCTGGCGCATCCCCTCTGCGATCCGTCCCGGCATAGCTCCCACATACGTCTTTCTGTGTCCCCGGATCTCCGCCTCATCCCGGACGCCTCCAAGGCTTATGCGCACATATTTTTTGTTTAACGCCTTCGCCACAGAGCGGGCGATGGAGGTTTTTCCCGTTCCCGGAGGCCCTACCAGGCAGATAATGGGGCTGGTTCCCTTCTTTGTCAGGGTACGCACTGCCAGATACTCTAAGATCCGGTCTTTCACCTTTTCCAGTCCATAGTGATCCTCATTTAAGATCTTCTGAGCATGCTTTATGTCGTCGTTATCCTTTGACATTTTCTTCCAAGGGAGTTCCAGCAGAGTCTCCACATAAGTCCGCAGCACATTGGCCTCCTGGCTTCCCGGAGGCATGATGCGGAACCGCTCGATCTCCTTGAACAGCTTTTCCTTGACCTCTTTATCCGCCTTTAAGGCTCCCACCCTCTTGCGGTAATCGTCTGCATCCGATATTCCGTCCTCTCCCAGCTCCTGGCGGATCACCTTCATCTGCTCCCGCAGGATATATTCCTTCTGGTTCTGGTCAATATTTGCCTTTACCTTGTCCTGGAACTCCTTTTTGATGCGGAAGATCTCCATTTCCGCCAAAAGGGTCTGCATCACCACCTCATAGCGGGAGGAGATGGTATCCTGCTCTAAGACTGCCTGGCGGATGGTGTAATCCCAGGGCAGCTGAACGGCGATCTGGTCTAACAGCTCCTCCAGCTCCGTCGCAAGCAGAAGGCCGGGAATCGCCTCCTTTGCCAGCTTCGGATTTACTTTTCCATATTCTTCCAGTTTTTCCTTCAGGATCCGTACCATGGCCTCTTTCACCAGATGATCCAGCTCCTCCTCCTGATCCGTTAAAGGAGCCACCTGTGCCATAAGGGCTACGCCCTCCTCCTCCAAGGAAATGAGCTCTGCCCGCTCCAGCCCCTCTACCAGGACGCGGACCACCTTGCCTGGCAGCTTCACCATCTGCTTCACGAGAGCGATGGAGCCGATCTGGTACAGGTCAGACTGTTCCGGCTCCACCACCTCCGGATGCCTCTGGGCCACCAAAAACAGCTTCTGGTCTCCCACCATGGCCCGCTCCACCGAAGCCACGGATCTCGGTCTATTTATGTCAAAATGCAGCACCATGCCAGGGAGTATGGAAAGTCCCCTTAAAGCCACGGCCGGCATTGTAATCAGTTGTTCTCCCATTCAATCTTCACCTCAAATGTATCAAAACGCGTAAAAAAGACTGCCGCAAAAATATCTTATTAGAAGATTTCCATCTTGTAAAAGATTTCCATTTGCGACAGCCTCTTTCATTTTCAACCATACAGGCAGCCTATGCGATTTCCCCCGCTTTACCGCCGCGAAGGCGGTCTGTCAATGAACGGCGGGCAGCAGCCGGCGGCATATCGCGGTATACAAATTCCGGCTTCCCTGTCTTTTTTACCACATCTCCGGTAATCGTACAGATCCCGATGGAATCATCGGAAGGGATCTCATACATCAGATCCATCATGACAGATTCCAAGATGGAACGGAGCCCTCTTGCTCCAATCTTGCGCTCCACTGCCAAGCTGGCAATTTCTTCCAAAGCTTCCGGAGTAAATTCCAGTTTCACATCATCCAGTTCAAACAGTTTCTGATACTGCTTGGTCAGAGCATTCTTCGGCTCGGACAGGATCCTCACCATAGCCTCCTTTGTCAGCTGCTCTAAGGCAACGGTGACTGGCACACGGCCGATAAACTCCGGGATCAATCCAAAACGGGTCAGATCCTGGGGCTCTGCCATCTTGAGAAGCTCATCAATATCCAGGGCATTGCGGCTTACTACCTGTGCGTTAAAGCCGATGGAACCGGCGCTGAGGCGCTGTTCTACGATCTTTTCCAGACCGTCAAAGGCTCCTCCGCAGATAAAGAGGATATTGGTGGTGTCGATCTGAAGCAGCTCCTGATGCGGATGCTTCCTTCCTCCCTGAGGCGGAACACTGGCTACCGTTCCCTCCAGGATCTTTAAGAGGGCCTGCTGCACTCCCTCACCGGACACATCCCTGGTGATGGATACGTTCTCAGACTTCTTTGTGATCTTATCAATCTCATCAATATAGATGATGCCGTACTCTGCCCTGGCAATATCGTAATCTGCCGCCTGGATCAGCTTTAAGAGGATATTCTCCACGTCCTCACCCACGTAGCCCGCCTCTGTAAGAGCGGTGGCATCCGCAATGGCAAAAGGAACATTGAGGATCTTGGCCAGCGTCTGCGCCAGATAGGTCTTGCCGGAGCCGGTAGGCCCGATCATGAGGATATTGCTCTTTTGCACATCCACATCCATATTCTGGCAGGCAGTAACACGCTTGTAATGGTTATAGACTGCAACGGACAGCACCTTTTTGGCCTCATCCTGCCCGATCACATATTCGTCCAGGAAGGTCTTGATCTCCTTTGGTTTTAAGAGATGGATGTCGGACAGGCCTGAATCCTGTTCCTCCTCCCCTGCTAACTCCTCCTCCAGGATCTCAGAGCACAGCTCAATACACTCGTCGCAGATATAGACATTGCTTCCGCCTGTACCGGCGATCATCTTCCGTACCTGATCCTGAGTCCTTCCGCAGAAGGAGCAGCGGATCGTGTCATCTGGTCTCATTGGCATATGATACCTAACCTTTCATTCCTATTTAGTGATGGGCAATGATCTCATCAATCAAACCGTACTCCTTAGCCTCCAGAGCAGACATATAGTTATCTCTCTCTGTATCCCGCTCGATCACCTCTAAGGGCTTTCCTGTGTTGGCGGCCAGGATCTCATTTAATTTTCTCTTGGTCTTTAAAATATTCTCCGCTACGATCTGGATTTCCGTAGCCTGTCCCCTGGCTCCTCCAGAGGGCTGATGGATCATGATCTCTGCATTGGGCAGGGCAAAGCGTTTTCCTTTTGCTCCCCCAGAGAGAAGGAATGCCCCCATGCTGGCTGCCATTCCAATACATATGGTGGACACGTCGCACTTGATATAATTCATGGTGTCGTAAATAGCGAATCCCGCAGAAACAGAACCGCCTGGACTATTAATATACAAGTGAATATCTTTTCCGGGATCTTCTGATTCCAGGAACAGTAACTGGGCCACCACCAGGCTGGCGGAAACATCGTTTACCTCCTCACCCAGGAATATGATCCTCTCCTTCAGAAGTCTCGAATAAATGTCATAGGAACGCTCTCCCCGGCTGGTCTGCTCAATGACATAAGGCACTAAACTCATTTAACCTACCTCCTGTTTCTATCCGCTTTTATAAATAAGAAACCGGGAGATCCACTCCAGTGACAGGAAGCGTCTGGGACGCCTCCCCCCAGTTTTCGTGGATCCCCCTATATGATCTGCACAGCTTTTTATGCCAGCTTTGCCTCTGCTACCAGAAGGTCAACTGCCTCCTGAACAGCAATATCTTCCTTCATCTGATCCTTATCGCGGTCGGACATATAGCTCTTTAACTTATCAGCTTCCATCTGGTAAGCCTCTGCCATCTTAGCGATCTCCTCGTCCAGTCTCTCGTCAGATACCTGGATGTTCTCAGCCTTTACCACTTCCTCAAGAACCAGTCTTGTCTGGATCCGCTTGAGAGCCTGAGGCTTCATCTGCTCTCTCATCTGCTCCATCGTCATTCCGGTGTACTTCATGTACAGATCCATGGACAGGCCCTGGCTCTCCATACGGCGGGCAGTATCCTGTACCATGTTGTCGATCTGGCTGTCTAACATGCGGTCCGGGATCTCCATGGATGCACCCTCTACTACCTTGTCGATCACGCGGTTCTCGTTCTCGGTAGCAGCTGCTTTCTGCTTTCTCTCAAGAATCTTTGCCTCAATATCCTTCTTGTATTCATCTAATGTATCAAATTCGGAAACCTCGCCTGCAAACTCATCATCCAGGGCAGGAAGCTCCTTCACCTTGATCTCCTTTACCGTTACCTTGAAGGTAGCAGGCTTTCCAGCCAGCTCAGCAGCGTGATACTCTGTTGGGAAGGTTACATTGACCTCGCACTCCTCGCCGATGTTCTTTCCGATGAGCTGCTCCTCAAAGGTGTCAATGAAAGAATGGGAACCAATGGTCAGAGGATAATCCTCTGCCTTGCCGCCGTCAAAGGTCTTGCCGTCCACAAAGCCCTCGAAATCGATCACGGTCTGGTCGCCGTCAGCAACCGGACGATCCTCAACGGTCAGCAGTCTTGCGTTCTGCTCCTGAACCTTCTTGAGCTCAGCCTCTACGTCCTCTGCCTTTACCTCAGCCTCAGCCTTCTCTACCTCTACGCCCTTGTACTGTCCCAGAGTAACCTCCGGTCTTACAGCTACGGTTGCAGTATAGATAAAGGATTTGCCCTTTCCGATCTGCTCTACGCTTACTTCCGGTCTGGAAACGATCTCCAGCCCGCTCTCATTCATTGCCTCCATGCAGGTGGCGTTGATGGCCTCATCAG
>CABQJX010000140.1 GCA_902464595.1 uncultured Lachnoclostridium sp.
GAGGTACTGCTGTATTTTTCTTATGACAAGAATCTGGATCAGAACAGCTGCCAGATCCTTTACCGGAATATTTTAGAGTATATGAATCCCTCTGCCAAGCTGTACCAGAGCTATGCCAGAAATATGGAACAGTTTGCCATGGAACAGCTGTTTTGTTCCCGGATCAACGGAGCCCTGGCGGTAATCTATCAGCACATGATCTACCAGGATATAATCGACAGCCGGGTGGCCAGAGTCCTTCCGGGGATCCTAAAATCCTGCCGTATCCGCTGCCGGGATCCAAGAATGAAGTATGTGATCGTCCGGTACGAGGAGCTGGAGGAGGAGGAGGCCTTCATCCTGGAGGATCAATGCGCCTATGTGCCTCTGTTTTCAGACCAGAGTATCCTGATCTTTCAGGACGCCTATGGGAACCGGTATCTGGATGTGCCCAACTGGCGCGTTCCGGTGATGGATCGTCCGGAGCTTTTGGAACGGTGTTATGAGGTTTATCCGGATCACCCTATGTTAAAGCTTTCTGAATGCCGCTCTATCGTATCAAAAGGAGTGGAAACAGACCGGGAGGCAGCCCTTTTAGAGGAGGTTATGGGGCAGCTGCGCTTAAACCCTGTCTTTGGGCAGAGGATCATGCGGGCTGTGACGGACTATTACTGCCGGAAAGCGGAGGAGAATGAAGGGGGAGAGAGCTCCTTTAACTGTGCTTATCTGGTACAGCTGGATAAGGGAAGGATGGGAGGCAGGCAGCGTCAGCAGATCTGCCAGACTCTTATCAGTCAGAATTACATCCGGGAAGCATATGAAATGGTAAAGGAGTACGGAAGCCAGTACATTTCTCCCAAGGCTATGGCGAAGCTCTGTGAAAAGACCATACTGATGAATCTTTTTGACCAGGACGAACGTCTTTTGAAGCTTGCCTATGAGGTGTTCCGTTCAGGAAACGGGGACAGTGTGATCCTGGACTATCTGTGCGAGCATTTTAACGGTACGGTTTCCCAGATGTATGAGATCCTGATCCAGGGCGTCAGGGAGCAGGTGGAAACCTATGACCTGGCGGAACGGCTTCTGGGTCAGATGCTCTTTACCGGCTGCTGTGAACAGATGGATTCTGTGTTTGATTTGTATATGAAGGGCAGAAATACAAGGGAGATGGTGATACGGGCCTACTTTACACAAAAGTGTGTCCAGTATTTCCTGGAAGAAAAGCCTATGGGACAGGAGGTTTTTGCCCGCCTGCGCCAGGCAGTGGGACAGGCTAAAGACGGGGAGAGGATCCCTACCATCTGCATTCTGGCCCTGACAAAATATTATTCTGTTTTAGATGAGATCCAGCCGGAGGAACGGGAGCTCCTGAAAGAGATGACTTCCCGTCTGCTGGAGGAGGGACTTGTATTTCCCTATACAAGGGAGCTGTCAAAGCATATCCCCATCCCGGAGGACATCATGGATAAGGTGATGATCGAATACCGGGGAGGAAGGGACAGCCAGCCGTCGCTCCAGATCCGCATCCTGCCGGAGGAGGCTAATTTCCACAGTGAGGATATACGGCGGGTGTATCAGGGGATCTTTGTAAAACAAAAGGTACTTTTCGAGGGAGAAACCATGGAGTACCGGATTTATGACTCCCTGGACGGACACCGCGTTTTGGCGGCGGAGGGACAGGCGGAGTGCGACCATAAGCTGGAGGGAAAGGAGAACAGCCGTTTTGCCTGCCTGAATGAAATGGGAGCAGCAATGAAAGACTGGGATGACAGCAGGCTGTTAAAGGCCATGGAGGATTATTTAAAAAAATCAGCGGCTCTTGGCAGGCTGTTTCCCATTGAGTGATGGAGGAATGTATGGACGGTCTGGTGATAGGTCTGGATCTGAATGACGATTATACCCAGATATGCTGTTATGATCAGGAGAAAGCATGGACCATTCCTACGGTGATCTGCCGCAGGAAGGAGGAGGAGGTATGGCTCTGCGGGGAGGAAGCTTATGCGGCCACCCTGTTAGGCGAAGGGGTTATCGTGGACAAGCTGGTAAAGATGGCTGCAAAGAGCGGGACATCTACCATTGGAGGAACCTGTTATACCGGGGAAATGCTTTTGGAGCGTTTTATTGAAAAGCTCCTGGAATATCCGAAAAAGGAGTTTGGCGACACGCGGATCAGCCAGCTGACTGTGACCCTCCCGTGTGTGGAGGTTCGCCTTTTTGATACTCTGATGTATTGTGCCGATTATCTGTCGATTCCCAGGGAACGGGTGCATGTGATCAGCCACACAGAGGCATTTATTTATTATGTCCTGAGCCAGAAAAAGGATCTGTGGTCCAATCAGGTAGGGCTTTTTGAGCTGTCAGGGGAACGGCTGTGCTATTATGAGATGAAGGTGCAGCGAGGACTTAAAAGAAATATGGTTCAGGCTGAGGCTCAGGAGCAGGAGGAGGCCTTTAACCTGGATATTCTGGACTCCCCATCAGGCAGCAGGCTGGCAGATAAGATCGTGACTGCCTGTGGAGAAAAGCTTCTGAGCAAGAAGCTGTTTTCCACCGTATTTCTTACAGGAAAGGGCTTTGAGCGTCAGGATTGGGCGGGCGGTTTTATGCGTTTGATCTGCAACCGGAGAAAGGTTTTTGCAGAGTCCTGTCTTTTTGCCAGAGGGGCTGCCTATAAGGGGGAGGATTATACCCAGAAAGAGACTTCCTATCCGTATGTCTTTGTGTGTGAGGGAAGGCTGAATGCGGATGTGGCCCTGAAGGTGACGCGGCGGGGAAGGGAGAGCTACCTTGTGGTGGCTTCCTGCGGCGATAACTGGTATGAGTCCAAGAGCTGTCAGGATCTGATCCTGGACGGACAGAAGGAGATGGAGTTTATTATCACACCCTTGGATCCCAAGAAGCGCCGTACCATTACGGTTCCCCTGACTGGATTTCCGGACCGGCCGGAGCGCACCACAAGGGTAGAGTTAAAGACTGCCTTTTCTGATGAACGTACGATGAACCTGGTGATCAGCGACAAGGGGTTTGGGGAGTTGTTTCCCTCGTCCCATGCAGTGGTAAAGCAGGAGGTGGTTATATGAGCCTGATCCTTTGCAGGCAGGAGCCGGTGGAGCATCCCTATTATATTGACATTTTGGGGCTTCATATTTATTCCTCCCAGGAGCTGTGCTATGTGATCTTCCATCATCCGGTGCTGGTGATGGAGGATTTCTTAGACAGGCGTCTGTTTGAATTTATCCGAAGAGATCTGGATATGGAGTATCTGGCAGGAAGAATGGAAACTCTGGATCAGACCGGGGCAAAGCCGGAGGAGGTTTTAAGCCTGTATTTATCGGAATGTGATTACTACAGCGAAAAGGAGATCCAGAAGTTTAAGCAGGTGACAGGATCACTTCGTTCCCTTCCTCCGGCCCGTTATGAGAAAAAGAGGGCAGATTATCTCTTTAGACAGGGACAGTATGGGCGGGCAGCGATCATCTATGAGAAGATCCTGGAGTCGGTTCAGCCGAAGGGGGAGGAGCCCTCATTTCTGGAAGCTGTCCACGGAAACCTGGGGGCGGCTTACGCTATGATGTTTCAGTTTCACCGGGCCCTTTTGTGCTATGACCGGGCTTATTCCATAGGAAGGTCAGAGGAGATTCTAAAACGGATCTATTTCCTCAGCGTATTTGCCCCAGAACTAGAGATCTCAGAGACCTGCCTGTCCCACTTTACGCCGGAACGCAGGGCGAAGTGGGACGAGGAGAAAGGAAAGGCGGATCTGGAGGCGAGCCAGGCAGAGGAAGTGCGCACCCTGCGGGCGCTGTTTAAAAAGGATCCGGAAAACTGCATGGAGGGCGCTGCCAGGCTGGTGCGGCGGTGGAAGAAGGAATACCGGCTGATGGTATAGGTGAAAATCACTTGACAAAACTTAAAAATCTCAGTATGCTTGATACCATCAGCGGCTGTATCCAAAGAAGGTTACAGTCCATAAGCTCATCATACAAAAATGGTTGTGAAGAAGAGGAGTACATTCCGGGAACCAGCAGAGAGAGGCGTCCACAGGCTGAAAGGCGGCTTTGGGAGAATGGAATGGAAGGTAGCTTTGGAGCCGGGACAGGGAAAGGAATAGTATCTGTCTCCGCACAGCCCCCGTTAAGGGCTTTCGAGATTGCCGGGAGACCGGCAGAACCAAAGGTGGTACCGCGGTCGATCCGCCCTTTGCTGTTCCTGAGAGAGGACAGTAGAGGGCGCTTTTTATTTTTACAGGAGGCTGCAGGCGCTGCGGCACTGCATTTTAAGGAAGGAGAATCTATTTTATGAAGGAACTGGAAAAGACCTATAATCCGGCGGATATTGAGGACCGCCTGTATCAGAAATGGCTGGAGGGAAAGTACTTCCACGCTGAGGTGAACCGGGATAAGAAGCCCTTTACCATTGTCATGCCCCCGCCCAATATCACAGGACAGCTCCATATGGGCCATGCCCTGGACAATACCATGCAGGATATTCTGATCCGCTATAAGAGGATGCAGGGATATGAGGCATTATGGCAGCCGGGAACCGACCACGCAGCGATCGCAACGGAAGTGAAGGTGATTGACAAGCTGAAAAAAGAAGGTGTTGACAAGGCAGATCTGGGCCGGGAGGGATTTTTAAAGGAGTGCTGGAAATGGAGAGACGAGTACGGAACCAGAATCGTCAAACAGCTTCATAAGCTGGGATCCTCCGCTGATTGGGATAGGGAGCGCTTTACCATGGACAAGGGCTGCTCTGATGCGGTTCTCGAGGTGTTTGTAAAGCTTTACGAGAAGGGATACATCTATAAGGGTTCCCGTATCGTCAACTGGTGTCCTGTGTGCCAGACCTCTATCTCCGACGCTGAGGTGGAGCATACAGAACAGAACGGCTTCTTCTGGCATATCAACTATCCCGTAGTGGGAGAGCCGGGACGGTTTGTGGAGATCGCAACCACCAGGCCGGAAACTCTTTTGGGAGATACGGCAGTGGCTGTGAACCCGGATGATGAGCGCTATAAGGATATTGTAGGGAAAATGTTAAAGCTTCCTCTCACAGACCGTGAGATCCCTGTGATCGCCGATTCCTATGTGGATAAGGAATTTGGAACAGGATGCGTGAAGATCACCCCGGCTCATGACCCAAATGACTTTGAGGTGGGAAGACGCCATAACCTGGAAGAAATCGTTATCTTAAACGACGATGCCACCATCAATGTGCCGGGCCCTTACTTCGGTATGGACCGTTATGAGGCAAGAAAGGCCATGGTGGCTGATCTGGAGGCCCAGGGGCTTCTGGTTAAAGTGGTTCCGCATTCCCATAATGTGGGAACCCATGACCGCTGTAAGACAACCGTGGAGCCTATGGTGAAAAAGCAGTGGTTTGTAAAGATGGAGGAAATGGCAAAGCCGGCCATCGAGGCATTAAAGAACGGAACCCTTACTTTTGTGCCCGAGAGCTTTGGAAAGACATACCTGCACTGGCTGGAGGGGATCAGGGATTGGTGTATCTCCAGACAGCTGTGGTGGGGACACAGGATCCCGGCCTACTACTGTGAGGAGTGCGGCGAGATCGTAGTGTCAAAGGAAGCTCCGTCTGTATGCCCGAAATGCGGCTGCAGCCACTTAAAACAGGATGAGGATACTCTGGACACCTGGTTTTCCTCTGCCCTGTGGCCCTTCTCCACTCTGGGATGGCCCCAAAAGACAGAGGATCTGGATTATTTCTATCCCACCGATGTGCTGGTGACCGGATATGACATTATCTTTTTCTGGGTGATCCGTATGGTATTCTCCGGCTTGGAGCAGACCGGAACATGCCCGTTCCACACGGTTTTGATCCACGGTCTGGTGAGAGATTCCGAGGGCCGCAAGATGAGTAAATCCTTAGGAAACGGCATTGATCCTTTGGAGGTCATTGACAAGTACGGGGCCGACGCCCTGCGCATGACCCTGATCACAGGAAACGCTCCTGGAAATGACATGCGTTTCTACTGGGAGCGTGTGGAGAACAGCCGCAACTTTGCCAATAAGGTATGGAACGCTTCACGGTTCATTATGATGAATATTGAGAAGGCAGGACAGAAGGGGGAGCCTGGCTTACAGGAGCTGACTATGGCGGATCAGTGGATCCTTTCTAAGGTCAACAATCTGACAAGGGAAGTAACAGAGAATCTCGATAAGTATGAGCTGGGGATTGCTCTTCAGAAGGTATACGATTTTATCTGGGAGGAGTTCTGCGACTGGTATATCGAGATGGTAAAGCCAAGGCTTTACAGCGAGGAGGATGAGACCAAGGCTGCGGCTGTCTGGACCTTAAAGCATGTGCTGATCCAGGCATTAAAGCTCCTCCATCCCTTTATGCCGTTCATTACCGAGGAGATCTTCTGCAACCTGCAGGACGAGGAGGAAACCATTATGGTATCCCAGTGGCCTGTGTATGAGGAGCGGTTTGCATTCCCTGAGGAGGAGGCAGCA